>DATMQU010000326.1:0-23622 GCA_035566715.1 Vicinamibacteria bacterium | reverse complement strand
GCCGGGGGCACGACGGACGCGCGGGCCGGGCTCGACGTCAAATGGACTCCCACCGCGAACACCGCCCTCGACGCGACCCTGAACCCCGACTTCTCGCAGGTCGAGGCGGACGTGGCCCAGATCGCGGTCAACAACCGCTTTGCCCTGTTCTTCCCCGAGAAGAGGCCTTTCTTTCTCGAGGGCGTCGATCTCTTCGACACGCCGATCCAGGCCGTCTACACCCGAACCATCACGTCCCCCCGCTGGGGGCTGCGCACGACGGGAAAGCTGGGAGCCTCTTCCTACACGGTGCTGCTCGGTGAGGACAAAGGCGGTGGCAGCGTGATCCTCCCGGGACCAACCTCTTCCGGCCTGGCCCCCCAGGACTTCAGTTCCGTGGTCGGTATAGCCCGCTGGCGCCGCGACCTCGGCCAGTCTTTCATGGGCCTGCTGTACACGGGCCGCGAGATCGAGGGTGGCGGCCACAACCGGGTGCTGGGCCCGGACTTCCAATGGAGGCCCAACGAAACCGACAGACTCACGGGCCAGCTCCTGCTGAGCGACACGCAGACACCGAGAAGACCGGATCTCGCCCCCGAGTGGGACGGCCGGACCCTCACTTCCCAGGCGCTCAGCTTGGCATGGGCTCGCACCACCCGCACGATCGGCTGGACGCTCCGCTACAAGGACTTCGGCGATGGCTTCCGGGCCGATGACGGGTTCATCCCCCAGGTGGGCTACCGGGACGAGTATGCCGTCCTGGGCTACACGCTTTTCCCCCACGGCTTCTTCAACTTCGTCAACCCTCTTCTCTCCTTCGAATCCACACAAAACCGCGGGGGCGATCTGATCAACCGCCACGTCTACCCTGGCATCTTCGTTGCGGGGCGGCACAACCTGCAGGCCGAGTTCGATCTCTTCCTGGACCGCGTCCTCACCGGCACGAAGTTGCTCCCGCGGACCCAGCTCAACTACACCCTTCAGGTGGATCCGTCTCGGCGCTTCTCGCGGATCGGCCTCAACGGCTTCGTGGGAGAGGACATCGACATCGCCAACATCCGCGTCGGTCACGGGGCCAGCGTCACCGGATACGCGACGGTCCGGCCCACGGACCACCTTGCCTTGGACGCCAACAGCGCCGTGTCGTGGCTGAATGTGGACACCAATTCAGGCGCGCGCTCGAGGCTCTTCACCGCGCAGGTGCAGCGCCTCAAGGCCACGTATAACTTCAGCCCCCGGGCGTTCCTGCGACTCATTGGCCAGTACGTGAGCACGCGGCGTGACCCGACCCTGTACACGGTCTCCGTTCCCGCCCGTGACGGGGGCTTCTCGGGGTCGGCCCTCTTCAGCTTCCGGCTCAACTGGCAGACCGCGGTCTTCCTCGGCTACGGCGACGACCGGAGCCTGACCGAGGTGGGTGCCCTCGTCCGGTCTGACCGCCAGTTCTTCTTGAAGCTCTCCTACGCCTTCCAGAGCTGAACACATGGTCGCGGCGAAGGGCCCGCCGCGGGTCAACGCCGGGCCTTGGTCTCCCACGACTCCCAGCGTGACAGCCACATCGGAAGCTGGCCAATGAGCTTCGTCATCACTTGCCGCGTGCCCGCCTCGAACACGGCCTCGTTGCCGTACGCTTCGCCTCCCCCTTCTCCCACCAGGTCCGACACTCCCCGCAGGATCAAGATCGGTGTCCGGTTGGCGTGGGCCACGTAGGCGATCGCCCCCGACTCCCAGTCGGCCGCGACGCCCCGGTAGCGGGCGCGTAATCGCGGGATGTCGGAGGGCAGGATGTCGCGGTCCGCGGAGAGGAGCAGCCCATGGCGGACACCGGCTGGCAACTCACCGGCGGCCCACGCGACGTCAAGATCCGTCGAGTAGTCGGCGATCGCCTGGCTGGCGTCGCCCATTTGCTCAATGATGTCGTAGACCACCGTACGGTCGACCAAGATCACATCGCCCTTCGCAATCTCCCCGCGGAACCCGCCACAAGTGCCGAGATTGAGCAGAAGCCGCGGCCGCCAACGGTCGATGGCGTACTGCGTGGAGGCGGCGGCGGCGATCTTGCCCCAGCCCCCGTGGAAGACGACGATCGGAATCGACCCGGATCCCGCCGTGACCCGGTGGGAAAAGAACTCTCCGAAGGGCGAGGGCGAGGTCACGGCCGCCGGGAGGGCCTCGCGGACCACCTTCCATTCCGCGTTGGCGGAGACGAGGACGACGACCGGTGACGCACCCGGGCTCACCAGGGCCACGGCCAGGGCGGCTGCAAGCATGCGAACCTCCGAGCGGCTAAAGCGTAACAGACCTCCCAGCCCGACTCGGGCTCTTGCAGGTTGGTGAGACCCACCAGATCGCGCCCTCTCCGATGCCTTAGGACGCGAGGGCACGACGCCTCGGAACACGATGGGTGGCCCCGCCTCTGGCCGCCTGAAGTAACATCATTGCGCCGTGATGGCCGAAACCTGTGGCCGCTGATCGTAAGGAGACGCCCATGAATCCCCACAACCGGGTTGCCGTCGTGACCGGAGCCGGCACAGGCATCGGGAAGGCTGCAACTCTAGCCCTGCTCAACGATGGCTACCGGGTGGTGCTCGCGGGGCGCCGGCAGGACGTGCTGGAGCAAACCGCCAGGGACGCCGGCCCGGCCGCGGCGCGCGCCCTGATCGTGCCCACCGACGTGACCGACCCCTCCGCGGTGAGCGAACTGTTCGCTCGAACGAAGGATGCATTCGGGCGTCTGGACGTGCTGTTCAACAACGCCGGCAAAGGGTCGCCCCCGGTCCCGATCGAGGACCTCACCTATGAACAGTGGAAGAGGGTGGTGGACGTCAACCTGAATGCGATGTTCCTCTGTTCGCAGGAGGCGATCCGGATGATGAAAAGCCAGGACCCGCGGGGTGGCCGCATCATCAACAACGGCTCGATAGCGGCCCACTCTCCCCGGCCGAATTCCGCGCCCTACACCGCGACGAAACACGCCGTCACGGGGCTCACCAAGTGCATCTCCCTCGAGGGGCGGAAGCACGACATCGCCTGCAGCCAGATCGACGTCGGCAACGCGCTGACCGAGCTCGCGGCCAAAATGGGGACGGGCGTCCCTCAGGCCGACGGCTCGGTCAAGGTTGAGCCGCTGATGGACGTCGCACACGTCGGGAGGGCCGTCCTCTACATGGCAAACCTGCCTTTGGACGCGAACGTCCAATTCATGACGATCATGGCCACAAAGATGCCGTTTGTGGGGAGGGGCTAAGGCCCGCCTGGGTCCCCCCGGGGCGTCGGCCGGCGCTAGTGCCAAAGCCGGTGAGGCGGCCCGATCCCTGCGGCGAGGTGATCTGATCAGGTGGTACCATCGGCCCCCGGGGAGCGCTCCCTTCGGTCCACTTGGGCCTCGAGGGGGGCCGGGAAGCGCTATTGGTACAGCCTTCGGACGAGCCAGAGCCGCCACATCTCTCCGATGAGACCAGGTGGTACACCGAGCACACGGCTCTCCTCATCAGCACTACCAAGTGGTCACTGCTGGGGGCGGCCGCCGGGGTTTGCGTTGGGGGGGGAACGCGCGCCTTCCTCTGGTCACTGGCGGCGTCCTCGCGCCTGACGACACAATTCTTCACCGGCGGCTTCAAGCCCTACTATCTCCTTCCCCTCGCGCTCCCTCTTTGCGTCTGGCTGATCCGCAATTTTGCGCCGTCGGCCCACGGGCACGGAACCGAGGCCGTCATCGCCGCCGTCCACCAGAGGTCGGGCAAGGTGGACTGGCTCGTGGCCCCCATCAAGCTATTTGCAACTGTGCTCACCCTGGCGTTCGGTGGCTCGGTTGGCAAGGAGGGACCCTGCGCCCAGATCGGGGCCGCTATTACCAGTCTTTTCGCGGACCTGCTTCGCCTCAAGGACGAAGATCGGCGGCGGCTCGTGATCTGCGGCATCGGCGCCGGCTTTGCGGCCGTGTTCGGCACCCCGGTCTCAGGTGCCCTCTTCGGGATCGAGGTCCTATACCTGGGTCGCATCGAGTACGCCGTGCTCTTTCCCTGCCTCGTGTCCGGCATCGTGGCCCACCTGGTCTGCGGCGTGAGCGCTCCTGTCCCGGCGTTGCACAGCGACCTGTCGGTGCTGGAGCAAAAGACCATCGTCCCGCTCGCCATCGCCTTCGGCGGCGCCTTCGGATTGATCGCGCTCCTTCTAATCGAGACCATGAGGGGCCTCGAGAAGGCCCTCCGCCGAGTGAGTCAGCATCCGTATATGGTCGCGGCGGGCGGGGGCGCTGTGCTCGCCTTGTTCTATGTCGTCGTCGGCGACCAGTACGCTGGACTGGGGACCCCGGTCATCGAGGCCTCGCTCGCGGGAACCGCGAAGGTCGTGGTCTTGGCCTTCCTGTTCAAGATCCTCGCGACCGCCGTCACCCTGGAGACGGGAGGCAGCGGTGGGATCGTCACCCCGCTCTTCTTCATCGGGGCTACGAGCGGGGCCGCCCTTGCCGCAGCCGCCGGCCTGCCCACGGGTGTCTTTGCCGCCTTTGGTTTCGTCTCCGTTCTTGCCGCGGCCGCCAACACGCCCATCGCGGCGGCCGTCATGGGAATGGAGCTCCTGCCCACGCAGCTGGGGGTCTACGCCGCGCTTTGCGCGGGCACGGCCTTCCTGATCGTGGGTCACAGGAGCGTATACGCCAGCCAGAAGCTGGGATTTGCCAAGTCCGCCGGCCTGGAAGTGCCTCTGGATGTGCCGGTTGAAGAGGGTCGCGAGGCGATGCGCGTGAGGAGGGGCAGCCTGACCGAGCTCGTGCACAACGCGGTCATCCGGCGGAAGAAGAAAGCCGAGAAGCCCTCGGAAAATTGAGCCCAGTCCACAACTCCGCACTGCCCAAGGGCCTTACGCTGGGACGCGCGCTCACCGTTGCCCTCGCAGGGCTCGCCTTGGTGGTCGGCCTGCTTCTCGGCCTCCTCCTGCAGCGTTGGGGGGATTCGCTTCTGGCCGCCTCCGAGCGACTGCGTGAGACCTTGAGCGGACGAGCGGACCAGGAGGTCCAGCGAACGCTGGGGGGTGCCGAGGCCGCGCTCGAGGACGTAGTGATGCAGGCCCGGAGCGGGGCCATGGATGTCGAGGATCCGCTCGCCGTCGAGAGGTGCCTGTTCACCGACTTGATGGCAAACGCCGATCTGGCCGAGGTGACCCTCACCCGCGCCAGAAGGACCGCCGATGAGCCTAGCGCACCGCTCGCGGCCCAGGGAAGATGGCAGGTCTCGGTGTTCCGTGAGGGGAACGAGCCCGCTCGCATTGTCACCAGCCACACGCACCAGCAGGGGCCGGGCTTCGTGGTCGACATTCGAGCGCGGCCTCCGGGCTCCTACGGTCTGCGGGCGGTGCCGTTTGCGCGCGCCGCCACCCGCGGAGAGGACCCCACTGCTCACCTGACGTTTGCGACGACGCTCAAGCACCATCGTTTCTCCTCCGAGCCACTCTGGACAGACCTGCACTACGCCGAGCTGGACGCTCGGCTTCCGGAGGCGAACCGCCGCGTGGTCGTGACTGTGATGAAGGTGCTCGAGGACGATGCCGGCCGTTTGCTGGGCGTGATCCGGGTGGGACTTCTCACGGCGGCACTGGACCGGGTGGCACGTCTGCGGGTGGACGCGAGCGATCCCGCAGACCCCCACCGGGTCTTTCTTGCTGACGGCGAGGGTCGTCTCATAACGCGGCTTCACTCGGACCAGGCGTTCGAAGACCAGAACGGAGACCTTCGAGCGAAGGCAAACGGCCTGCCGGAGGAAATGCGTGCCGCCCTGGCCCATCCGGCTCTGAGTCGAGTCAGTTCTGAGAACCCGGTGGGATTCGGCCGATTCGAGATCGGGGGGCGGGCGTTCCTGGTGTCCGCCCTGAACCTGCGGGGGGCGCAAGGGTGGCGGGTGGGGATTGTGGTGCCGGAGGACCACTACCTGGGCGCGTTTCGCCAGATCCGCATGATGCTGCTTTTGGTCTCGCTGTCGGCGGGCGGAGTCCTCCTGTTTCTCGGGATACTGGCGTTGAGGAGCGTGCGGGGGAGTCTGGCCCGGATGGTGGCGTCGGCGGCGCGGATGCGAGAGTTCGACTTTGCCCCTTTGCCCGCGACGGCCCCCTTTCGGGACCTCGCGGAAGTCATGACCGACCTCGAGCAGGCGAAGACCGCGCTCAGGGCGATGGGGAAGTACGTCCCCATAAACCTCGTTCGGCAGCTCTACCGGGCGCGGAAGGAGCCAACGCTGGGGGGGGAGCTCCGGGACATCAGCCTCATGTTCACGGACATCCAAGACTTCACGACGCTTTCGGAGCGGCTTCCTCCGGACACGCTGGCTCGCGCGCTGGGCCGCTATTTCGCGGTTATGACGGCAGCCATCCACGCGGCGGGGGGAACGGTCGACAAATACATTGGGGACTCGGTCATGGCTCTGTGGAACGCCCCGGAGGCTCAGCAGGATCATGCCACTCGCGCTTGTTCAGCCGCCCTTGCCTGCCTGGAGGCGACAGGAAGACTCATGAGCTCGCCGGATTGGGCGGAGCTCCCGCCCTTCCGCACGCGCTTTGGCCTGCATCGAGACAATGTGATGGTCGGGCACTTCGGGGCGCCCGACCGCCTCAGCTACACGGCTCTGGGGGACGGCGTCAACCTGGCGTCGCGCCTGGAGGGTTTGAACAAGACGTACGGTACGACAATCCTCGCCAGCCAGGCGATCCGCGAGAGCGCGGGTGACGCATTCGCCTTTCGTCTGCTGGACATCGTTGCGGTGAAAGGGAAGAGCCAGGGCGTTCAGGTTTACGAGCTCATCGGTGCCGGGCCCCTAGCCGCAAGCCAGCAGGAGCGCGTGAAGGCCTACGAGCGCGCGTTAGAGGCTTACCAGCAAAGACGATTCGCCGACGCCCTGAGCCTACTGGCAGGACAAGGGGACCAGCCCAGCCAAGTTCTCGGAGAGCGTTGTCGGAGGTTCCAGAGGGCTCCCCCTCCGGAAGGCTGGAACGGGCTCTTCGTGGCCGACTCGAAATGACCGCTCCGAGCGCCCAGACGTCGGGAGGGCGGTGGTCCAGGTGCCGGTGACTCTGACCGGCTAGGAGCTGTTCAACCCAAGGAGCGTCACGTCCCCTGGTCTGAAGACTCGGCCCCGCTCCCCGAGCCTCCGTGTCCCGACAGCAGCAGCTGCGGCAACGCGGCGAGGGAGGGGATCCGTGCTTCCGGTGGGCCCGGGAGATTCTCGCCTTGCTGAGCTGTCCGGTTGACCCAGAAGGCCCGCAGCCCGAAGGTGCTCGCCCCCGCTATGTCCCACGCGTTGGCGGAAACGAAGACCAGCTCAGATGGGGCCGCCAGGAAGTGCTGTGTCGCCATCCGGTAGACGCGCGGGTCCGGCTTGTACACGCCGACCGCATCCACGGAAAGCAGTGTTTCGAAGAAGGGGTCGAGTCCCGCTGCTTTGACCGCCGCTTCGAGCATCCGGGGTGAGCCGTTCGACAAGACGGCGAGTCGCATGCCGTTCTCGTGCAGTGTGCCCAGCGCCGCGCGAACCTCCGGGTACGGTTCCAGGGTCCCGTAGCCAGCGAGCAAGTCTTCGGCCAGCTGAGCGTCATCGATCCCGCAAGCCCCGAGGCTGTACAGAAGCGCCTCGCGCGTAACGGTCAAGAAGTCCGCGTACCGGCCCATCAGGCTCCGCAGCCAGGTGTACTCGAGCTGTTTCTGGCGCCAGAGCGTGGAGACGCGCTGGGCGGCATCCCCCAGGCGGGCCTGGTGCCGGCCGACGACGGACCCCACGTCGAAGAGGGTGCCGTAGGCGTCGAAAACACAAGCGACGGGAACGCTGTGCGTTGCCTGCCCGGCCATGGGGCTGATCGTACTACCGACAAGGGAGTCACGAGGCGGCGCCGAGACGCGGCGGCCCGAGCCGGAACACTAGCGACCCGCGCTTCCGAGGGCGCCAACCGAGTGGCGGGAGCTGCCTGCGCGCGGACTATCCTGATCTCACCTCTTCTTGTTGAAGGGTGAGTCCTTCTTCTTGTATCCGGCAGGGATGTCGAAGGCCGACGCTGGAATGGAGCCCGCGTTCACCTCGGTGGCCTCCGACAGGGTATCTATCTTGAGCATCATGATCTTGGCGTTGATGCCGGTGGACAGGGGGAGGCCCTTGATCCTCTTCATCGCCTCGAACATCTTCTCGAACCGCGCCCCCATGGGGCCCATGGCCGCGTACGGCGCCTTGGAGGCGTCGTAGTACTGCTGGGGTGCCTTCAGGTCCGGGGCCGCCCAGATGTCGAACTTCATGTCGTCGCCCATGGAAAGGATGTAGTGGTCGCAGTCGTACCCCGCGACCTTCTTGGCGCCTTCCACTTTCTGGACCGACACGTCCGAGACCTTGCCGCCCATGAGCCCTCCCAGCGGGCTGTTGGCGCCCATCTGGCGGAATTGGTCGAACATGGCCGCCATCTCCGCCGCCGACGTCTCGTAGTACTCCTTCTTCCTGTTGTCGATCATGGTCATGGCCCCGGTTGCGTAGTTCATGATCGTGTCGGTGTCGCCGTTCGAGGTGCGCGTCTTGTCGCTCGAGAGGTACTGCGTTGCGGTCGCGGTGTGATCCTTCGCCCTGACCGTCGAGACGATAGTCAGGTCGTCGGCTTGGGCCGGCAGCGCAGCCAGGCATGCCAAACCGACGGCGGAAGCAAAGGCCTTGGTCACAACTCTCATGGGAAACCCATCCTTTCAGACGGCCGAACTGTCTCTAGCTGTATAAGCGTAAAGGGGGGCAAAATCAGCTCGAATTGGTCCCCGGGGCCCGCGCGCCACCTTGTCTGCTGGCCGCCGGCTGACACCCGCGTACTAGGCGGAAGCGCGGAACCATGCTATTTTTCAGCAACTTCCGGCCGTGCCGGGTGAGACCTTGAGCAGCGCTCCGTCCAAGCCCATCAGCGAGCTGTTGGTGCGGTGGAGAGACGGCGACCAGGGAGCCTTGCAGGCTCTCCTGCCGCTCGTCTACGACGAGCTCAAGCGGCTCGCCCGCAATTACCTCCGCAACGAGCGCCCCGGCCACACCTTACAGAGCACCGCCCTGGTGCACGAGGCGTATCTGCGGCTGGTGCAGAGCCCGCTTCAGCTGCAGAACCGCACGCATTTCTTCGCCGTCGCGGCGCGGTTGATGCGCGAGATCCTGGTCGATCACGCTCGCAGCCGCCGCGCGGCCAAGCGGGACTACCGCTGCAAGATAACGCTGGATCGAGCCGTCGCTCTCCCACAGAAGCGCGATGTCGACCTCCTCGCTCTGGACGACGCCCTCGACGAGCTGTCCCGTTTGGACCCCCGCCAGGGCCGAATCGTGGAGCTGCGCTTCTTCGGCGGGTTATCAATTGATGAAACGTCCGAGATCTTGGGGATCTCGCCCGCTACGGTAAAGAGGGAGTGGACCACCGCTCGCGCGTGGTTGCACCGCGAGATGAGCGGGGGAGCCGCGCGGCCGTGACGCCCGAGCGGTGGAGCGAGGTCAAGGAAAGGCTGGCGGTCGCACTCGAGCTGGAGGCAGACCCGCGAGCGGCTTATCTCGCTGAAATCGGATCGAGCGACCCTGACCTGCGAAAGGAGATCGAGTCTCTCCTTGCCTCCCACGAGGAAGCCGATGGTCACTTCTTGAGCAGGCCTGCGGTGCCGGAAGCGACGTTGGAACCGCCACCTGCTCCCAAGCGCCTCATCGGCCTCCGGCTAGGCCCCTACCAGATCCTGGAGCAGATCGGGGCTGGTGGCATGGGCGAGGTGTACCGCGCCTTCCGTGCCGACGACGAGTACCGGAAGGAAGTCGCGATCAAGCTCATACGCGCCGGGCGGGACTCGGCCCTCGTGATCAGTCGTTTCAAGAACGAGAGGCAGATCCTGGCCAATCTCGATCATCCGAACATCGCACGGCTGCTCGATGGCGGCACTACGGAGGAGGGAACGCCCTACTTGGTCATGGAGCTGATCGAAGGCATGCCCATCGATGAATACTGCGATGCCCACAAGCTGCCCACAGCGGAACGTCTAAAGCTCTTCTTACAGGTGTGCTCCGCGGTGCAGTACGCGCATCAGAGGCTCATCATCCACCGCGACATCAAGCCCGGCAACACCCTCGTGAAATCCGACGGTGTACCGAAGTTGCTCGATTTCGGGATCGCGAAGATCCTGACGACGGACGACGCCGGGGTCATGCAGGCGACCATGACCGGCGTCCGCCAGCTCACTCCAGAATACGCCAGTCCGGAGCAGCTGCGGGGTCACACGATCACAACCGCAAGCGACGTCTATTCCCTCGGTCTTGTGTTGTACCGGGTGCTTACCGGCCATTCTCCTTACCGTCTCCGGACGCATTCGCTTCGCGAGATCGTTCAGGCAGCCTGTGAGATCGAGCCCGAGAGACCCAGCAGCGTGATCGGGCGCGTCGAAGACCTCCACGACCACCAGGAGGGGCGGGCTCGCGTGACGCCCGAATCCGTGGGCCAGGTGCGCGACGGCTCTCCCGAGAAGCTGCGCCGCCGCCTGACCGGCGACTTGGATACCCTGGTGCTGAAGGCGCTCGCGAAGAATCCCGGCCAGCGGTACAGCTCGGCGGAGCAGCTTGGAGAAGACATTCGGCGCCATCTGACAGGTCTGCCAATCGAGGCCCGTAAGCACACTGTGGCGTACCGCGTGCGGAAGTTTGGGCTTCGGCATCGATCAACCGTCGCGGCTGCGGTTCTCGTGTTTCTAACCCTGGTCTTGGGGATAGTGTTCACCACGCGCGCCGCGCGCATCGCCCGCGCGCAGCAGGCCCGTGCGGAACGGAACTTCAACAATGTGCGCAAACTGGCGAATGCTCTGTTGTTCGAGGTCCACGACTCGATCAGGGATTTGCCGGGCGCCACGGTGGCGCGACGTCTGATTCTAGAACGCGCACAGGAGTACCTCGATGACCTCGCCCGCGAGTCCGGGACCGATTCCGCATTGCTTCGAGAGCTGGCAACCGCATACGAAAGGCTCGCGCAGGTGCTGGGAGATCCGAGGGATGCAAACCTCGGCGACACGGCAAAAGCGCTGCAGAACGGCCGTCAGGCCATTGAGTTGCGGCGAGCGGCCCTTGCTTTCGACCCTCAAAATGTGGACTACCGGCGGGAATTGGCGGACGGGTACACGAATCTCGCCAAGCTCTTGGGGACGACCGGCGACAGGAAGGAAGAGGGCGAATACCTGCGGCAGGCGCTGCTGATACTGGAGCCGCTGAGCGTCTCGAGTCCGGGCAATCAGCGTGTGCAGGCGGCGCTGGCGACGGCTTACGTGAAGGACGCTGACATCCTCACGGGCACTGACAATCAGCGTGCGCGGGAACTGTACGAGAAGGCTCTGCTGATCTATGCGTCGGTCGTGAAGGCTGATCCCGACAACGACGAATACAAGAGACTTGCCTCCTCTGCGCACAAGCACCTTGGGGCCCTACTGGCGGTACTGAGTCAATTCGATGCAGCGCTGGAACACTATCGCCAGGCCTTGGCCATCGATGAGGCGCAGCTGGCCGCCCATCCCGACAACCTCCAGGCCCGCTACTTCATCACCTTCACCTACAGCGACACGGGCTTTATCCTGGGCAAACGCGGAGACATCGAGGGTGCTCTCTCCTACTATCGGAAGGCCCTCGATGTCCGGAGCGCGGTTGTTAAGGCTGATCCGCGGGACACCAGGGCCAGTGCCGGCCTTGCCAACTCGTACGCCTACATTGGTAGCCTGTTGCAGGAGAAGCGCGACTACGTGGGCGCCCTTGAGTCGTTCAAGAAAGCGCTGAATATCCGGCAGGCCTTGGCGCAGGGCGATCCCGTGAACGAGCGCATTCGTTTCCAGGTCGCGGAAGTGCAATCGAACATCGGGGAGCTTTACGTCGAGATGGCAAACAAAAGCCCCGTGGGCTCAGCCGAACGCACCTCTCGTTGTCGGGAGTCCCGACCATGGCTTCGAAACTCCCTGCCTGTCGTTCAGCGGTTGGAGGCGGAAGGGAAGCTCAAGTTCGGGGAGCTCGAAAACCGGGCGAGCATAGAGAAGGCATTGGCGACGTGTGACGGCGTTTTGGGTCGCAGCGAACAACCAAGCGTGGGACGTGAGGGGCAGGGGCGGTAGAGGTCCCACCTTGGGGAGGGCCGATCCCGGGACAGGGACCGAGCGGGCAGAAGCCGTGGCAGGCCTCATCGCCCACGAGCTGATCGCCAGTTTCCCGCCGAGCCGACCCCATCGATCAGCTCTTAGGCGCGTTCCTGGGCAATGTCACTGCCGAGCCGCCGCGTCCACCGTGGACTCCCGCAGCCGGACTTGAGGGTCAATGGCGCTGGGGGCATTCCTCGAACCGCATGGTCGTGAAGCCGCTGGGCACGCTCTCAGGGGCCAGGCCGCAGAGGTTCTGTCGTTTGGCGCGCTCATCCAGAAGGCCGTCCCGCACGAAAACGACCAGGTTGTTGAACTCTGCAGGGGTCAGCTCGATCGGTTCCGCTAGGAGCGGGTCGAGCCGCTCGAGCACAGGCTCGATGGGTCCTAGCCGGTGCGTGAGGTCCGAAGCCACGCCCGCGGAGACCGGGTCGTAGTTGCGCGCCGACGCAAACACGTTCAGATGGTGTCGGATCGCATCCTCAATACGGGTGAAAGCGCCGTTGTGGAAGAAGGCTGGCTGGAGTACGGCGTTGCGGAGAGGGGAGGACCGGAACTTGTAACGGTCGGCCGGATCGCCGCTGACCTGCTCCAGACCAAAGTCTTCGTCCTGTCCCGGCCCGTCGAAGATCACATTGCCCTTTCCCACCCCGAAAAAGGGCGCGATCTGGGGGACCCCGATGACGTGCATCTTGAAGTCGCTGAACATCTCATTGGACGTTCCCACGACGGAATGGCATTGATAGCATTCGCCCTTGCCGAAGAAGACGAGGGCGCCCTTCTTCTGACGAGTTGTCATCGCGTGCTCGTCCCCGCGGGCGAACCGGTCGACGGGAGCGTCGGCGAAGACGATGGTGAACTCGAACTCCGCGATCGCCCTCGCGAACATGGTGAAGTCGATGAGTGCCCCGGCCGCCACCTCGGGGAAGAGGGCGCCAAAGAGCTCACGGTAGGCGGGCGAACCGTTCAGGCGCCCCAGCACCGCTTGGCGGATGGGCTCATTGCGGAAGCCGCTGGCGTCGGGCGGCGGAACAATCCCGCCCTTGCCATCATCGAACTGGTCGAACTCGGGGCCGATGCTGCCCTTGGTGCCGGTGAACCCCGCCACCTCGACCATCTCGGTAGGAGGCATGTGGGCCTGGGCGATCAGGAGGTGGGTGACGATGGGGTCAAGGGGTGGGAAGCGCGTCGTTCCCTCGGGAGGCGGGAACTTGAAGCCCAACGAGTTGTCGAACGGATCTCCGGAAGGAGCCGAGAAGCGCCCGTTCCACATAAGGTTGGGATAAAAGGCGGTGTTGGCGGCAAAGGGGGTTCGCCGTTGGTTGCGAGGGCCGGAGCGGTTCGGGCCCACGAGATTGTTGTTCTGGATCCCGATGGCGATGGACTGGGTGTCACCAAATCCGCGCGAGGGCGAATGGCACCCGCCGCAGGTGTTGTCGTTGTGCAGCCCTCCTGCCTTGTCGAACCAGAGCAGCCGGCCGAGGTTGGCCAGATTCTGGTCGAGGCTCCGGCCGAGACGAGGCTCGAGTTTGGACTGGATCGCGCCTGTGAAGCCGGCCCGTTTCAGCACGACCCGCACCTCGTCGTCGAGATCCGACGGAGGTTCGCTGCGGGAGCGGGAGACAGGGACGAGCAAGCAGAAAACGCTCGTCAAGACTGCTAGGGGAAGCCAGGTTCTATTCTTCATCGCCGCTCCTTGCTCTACGCATCCAGGGGTCCGTTATGAAGCGCGGCAACTCTTAGCCGGCCGGCCGTCCGAAGGCCGGAGACCGGAAGAGGGCCTCTCTAGAAGACACCACGAAATCTCACCTATATATGCGAAGGAGGAGCGGGAATCGGCTCAGGGAAGTTTCGAGGCCCGTACCCTAGCCAACACCGGTGGATGCCGGACAGCATCCGCTAGGCTACGGTCTGTATCGGCAACATGTTAACGTTCAGTAACTTTCCAGCCAATCCCGGTGAGACCCGAGCGGCGCTGCTCCGTCCGAGCCCATCAGCGGGTTGGTGGTGCGATGGAGACGCAGAGACTCCAGGAAGTCATGCAAACCTTCCGGTTTACCGACCGAGCGAGTCAAGTCTGGTAGCTCATCTGGCTTATAAAGACGAAGTTCGACCGAACCGGACCCGGACAGCCGGGGGGGGATCCAAAGCTCTAGGTCGCTGGCCAGTGGCTCAGTCGTGCACGATGACAACCTTCACGCCTTCCTCGAATTTTGCGCCAGCACTGACATGAGAAAGGCAGTCGGCCCGGCGTGACATGGCGTGACATAATGAAGCGCACGTCCGAAACCCGCTCCCTGGGCCGAAAGTCAGGCCACCTGCTTGGAGGTGCGCGTGGTCGTCGGAGTATTTCGCAGCGCCGTCGCCATCGCCGGTCTTGTCGGGACCGTCGCCGCCGCCGCGGCCCAAGAAACTCCATCGCTGGCCATCCACGGGTTCGGGGGCTGGGCCTACGGAAAGACGAACAGCAACGCTTATCTCGGCGGGCTGCCTGACGGCGACTATCGCACGTCGAGCCTCGCCTTCAATGTGCAATCCAGCCCCATCGAGCATCTCCGGATTACGACCCAGGTGGAGTGGCAGGAGGACGAGCACGGCAGCGCGGTTGGCCTGGACTACGCATTCGCCGAGTGGTTCTTCTCGGACGCGCTCAAATTCCGGGCCGGCCAGATCAAGCAGCCGTTCGGCATCTCAACGGAGGTATTCCGGGTTGGCACGCTGCGGCCATTTTTCGACCTGCCGCAGGCAGTCTACGGTGAGGTCGGACTGACGGGCGGTAAGGCCATCAAGGGCATCAGCCTAACCGGCACCGCGGGTCTCGGCCCGCGTTGGACGATATCTTACGATGTTTATGGCGGAGGAGTGGATCAAGAGGAGTTCGTCCTGCCAGAGAGCTTCCTGCGCGGAGCGCGGGCGAAGGTCTCAACCGAGTTTGAGTTGGAGTCGACCCGTGATGTGGTGGGTGCGCACGTAGTCGTGGAGACGCCGGTGCGGGGACTACGGGTGGGGGGCTCCGCCTACACGGGTATGGAGATAGGCTCGGCCCGTCGGAACGTCTTCGGTCTGCAGGCGGAGTACCTCCACGGGCCCTGGTCGCTGCGAAGCGAGTACGCCCATGAGAGTGTGAGCGGCGATCTTGTGGTCAACGGTGGCTACGTCGAGGTCGCCTATCACTTCAATGATCACTGGCAAGCCGCTGCCCAATACGGCCGTCTCACGACAGATTTGCCCGGGACCAACACGTCGGTCGCGCCATCGCTACTCGATCACACCGAGGTGGCAATGGGGCTCAACTACTGGTTCAGTCCGCAGTTCGTCTTGAAGGTGTCGTACCACCACGTCGAGGGCAACCGCCTGGCCGCGCCGGAGCCCGAGAACCTCGCGGCGCAAGTCAGCTCGGGAACGCTGCAAACTCGAACTCAACTCTTGCGATTTGGCGCCCAGTTCAGTTTCTAGCGCGAGGGCATGGTGAGAGCGGGGACGGTCTGGTTGACGGGCGGTCTGGTCCTTCTTGCGGTAGCCAGCGGCGAGATGGCGGGCGCTCAGCCGGTGCCCTTCAAAGTCATCGTGAACGCGACCAACCCCGCAAAAGAGGCGACTAGGAGGCTGCTGGCAGACCTGTTCCTGAAGAAGGTCACGCGCTGGCCGGGCGGTCTCGAGGTCCTTCCGGTCGACCAGTCCTCGACGTCTCTGGTTCGGGAGCGCTTCTCCAGAGAGGTGCTCGGGGACTCCGTTTCCGGTGTGCTCAATTACTGGCAGCAGCAGATCTTCTCCGGTCGCGGCTTGCCGCCGGCGGTCAAGGCGGAGACGGAAGCGATCGCATTTGTCCAGGCCAGTCCGGGAGGAATCACCTACATTGCAGGGGAGACGCCCTTGCCCATGGGAACCAAGTCGCTCTTGATGAGGCAATAGCCCGAGGACACCCGGCTACCGACCCCTCCCGCGGACCGGGAGGCCGCGAGAACCTGCCGGCGGACTCGATGACTACGGCTTCTCGATGAGAACGGTCAGGCTTTCGTCACCGATGGCGAACGCCTGGCGCACGACGCCCCGGACGCGCACGCTGGCGCCGCGGCGGGGCACGGCTCCGGAAGTCACCACGGGAATCTTTCCGCTCTCGTCGCGGACCACGTAGTACTTGAGTACAAGCACGTTGATGGACTCCTCGACCACACCCGAGATGAGTACCGTCGACCCCTCGTACTTCGCAGGAGTGTCCAGGATGCTGCGGATCGGCGTGGGCAAGAAGAGGCCGCATGCCACGGCGAGGCCGAGACCAGCGGCGAGTATGCCGATTTGCCGCCGCATCGGGAAGTCCGTCTACCGGCCGTAGAGCGAAACAACCGCGCGGCGACCCCCTGCGCGCAAGGAACGGTACACAAACTCGACACGGCGCACCACGCGTCGGTCGCCCGGGAGCTCGAAGGAGCGCCCTTCGCCCTCGTCGAACGTGAACCGTGTGCCGGGGCGGAATGCGTCACCATCGCCGAGGACCACCTTGACCTCGTACATCTCGATGGCCCCCCCGCGGACCACGAACCGCAGCTCGCGAAACGTGCCTTGGATCCGGCCCACCTGAAGGACGTCATGATCGACTCGGAAGTCGACCTCGCGCCGCCCCAGCAATTCCCAATCGCGCCCGAGCCTCGGTCCGCTGGCGCACGCCGTGAGCAAGCCCGTCAGTAGCACGCAGACTGCCCGCCGTGCCGAGTTCATGAGACCTCCGTGTCGTGGACGGTACGGCACCATGATACGCCGAGATTGAGCCAGCGGTTTTGGCGCTGGGGATGACGATCGTTCGCGCCGGCTGCCAAAAGGGGGGAGAGGGGAGGCGGCGTCATCACGGCCTGGGCTCCGGGAGACCGTCTCTGCGGCAGGCAGCCCCCTTGCCTGACCCCATCGATCTGGGTAAGGCTCGGAAAGGCCTTTGTTTCAGTGAGTTGCCCGGCGACTCCTGTTTCTCCGACCGTGACCGGGCGCACAGCGCTTTGGGAGGAATGAGCTAGCATCGCGTGTCCGCCGCTCTGCGGAAGAAGGCCCTCCGGGCGGGACAGCGGCCGGCGCCACCCAGGATCTTCGCGTAGGTCACGTGATTGAAGCGTCGACTGCCCTGCTGAAGGAGGCTGAACACAAGGAGGCTGCACCATGAGACGCATGCTCGCCACGCTTGTCTTCCTGATTGTCGCCAGCTCCGCTCCTTCGCTATGGGCGCAGGATTTTCGGAGCATCGGCCTAGGGATTGGGTACGTAAAGCCCTCTAATGTGGACGGCACGATTTGGTTCACTGCCAACGCTCATTTCAAGTTGGCAGAGAAGACTGTCCTCGAGCCCGAGCTCGGTTATTGGAAGAAGTCGATGTCCTTCCCCCCTGTCCTGGACATCTCTATCTCGGACTTTAACCTCGGGGCCAACGTGCTCTACCGCCCGCCCTCGCACAACAGCTCGGTCCGCTTCTCCGTCGGTGGGGGTCTCGGGATCCATTTCCTGTCCGGCCAGGCCGGGGTGCTCGGGTTCAGCGGGTCAGACAGCGCGACCAAGCTCGGAGTCCACCTCCTGGCGGGCGCGACCTTTGGACGCTCGGCGGGCCTCCGTTACTTCGCCAACGCCCGCTACGACATCGTGAGTGACTTCAACCAGTTCAAGATCTACGGAGGCGTCCGGTTCAAGCTCTGAAGGGCCCCGGCTCTCTGGAGCGGGTGTGAAGCCGGAGCGAGTGCCCACTCTGCATGGGCGCTCTCGGTTCGCCCCCCCAGTTCGTTGCTCTCATAGGCCGCGCGGACGGGTGTGTGGACAGTGGGATCCAAGCTTTCTGCTTTCCAGCTGGAAAGGGGAGTGGGGCCGCGCCGTGCACGGCGCGGCGCGTCAGTGGCGGTAGACCCGCACGTAGTCAACGAGCATCCGCTGCGGGAACACAGTGCTGGCGTCGGGGGGGCCTGGCCAACCGCCCCCTACGGCTACGTTCAGGATGATGAAGAAGGGGTGGTCGAAGACCCAGTGCGTCCCGGCAGGGAGGTCGGCCGGCGTTCTCGTCTCGTAGAGGGTGCCGTCGACTTACCACCGAATCGCCGTCGGCTCCCATTCCACCGCGAAGACATGGAAATCGTCGGCGAAGCGCTGCCCCCCGGGGAGAGAGTCGGGTGCTCCGGGGCCGGCGGCGCCGGAGTACCCAGGCCCGTGGATCGTGCCATGCACGGTAGACGGCTCGCGGCCGATGTTCTCCATGATGTCGATCTCGCCGCAGGAGGGCCAACCCACGCCGTCGATGTTGGCGCCTAGCATCCAGAAGGCGGGCCAGAGCCCCTGGCTGTACGGTATCTTGATTCGCGCCTCGAAGCGCCCATAGGCCTGGGCGAACAGCCCCTTGGTCTTGAGGCGGGCCGAGGTATAGTTCCGCGCGATTCCGTCCGGGCCTTTGTACGCCTCGCTCAACGCCTCAATGACGAGCGCCCCGTTGCCGTCGAGGAACGCGTTGCGGCTCCGGTCTGTGTACGATTCGAGCTCCTGGTTTCCCCAGCCGCCTCCTCCGACATCGAAGTTCCACTTTGTCAGGTCGACGGTGGCCCCGGCCGGCCCCTCGAACTCATCGCTCCAAGCCAGGGTCCAGGCCGCGGGAGTAGGGGCGGTGGAGGGAGGTGTCGCCGGCGGCGTCGGCGGCATGTCGGACGAGCCGCAGGCGGTCGTTGCGGATAGGACTAGGACCGCGAGCATGCTCTGGCGGACAACCTGCATTCTCGGCCAGCCTAACCTAGTTGAGGGAAAAGGGGCAAGCCGTCGCATCAAGCGGCGAAACCACCACCTCTCGACGCGGCGGCGGGCCGCTCTTAGGAAAACGCCTCCCTCGCCCTTTCCCCCCGGAATCAGTTGTCGTCGCTGTCTGCCGGCGTGCCGAAGCGTTTCTAGATCTTCACGTCCGGATTGCCGCGGGAGGTGTCACCGTAGGCCCCTAGGAATCCCGCGTCCGGACGAGTCACCCGCGCTCCAGCGAAACCTTTAGGTCAACCTGACCGACGCCGATCGTGTCTTGGTCGGTGAGCCGTACCAGCTTCGTCACCTCCTGCCCGTTGTGCCGCGTCCCGTTAGCCCCGCCTTGCTCCTGCAAAAAGACGCTGCCGCGGTCATCACTCAGGATCAGCCGTGCGTGCTTTCGCGAAACCGTCGGGTGGTCGATGCACAGCGCCGCCTCGCGGCTGCGGCCCAGGTCGTACTCGCCGGGCTGGGTCACCACGAGGCTGAACCCAGCGCCGGTGAGACGGACAGCCACGATGGGCCCGAGCGATTTAACGGCGGGGGTAGGGGGCCTCACCACGGCCGGCGAGGCGGGATTGGGAGACGTGACCCCGGGAGGTGCGGCCACCGGCAACGCGGGGGACCGCGCCGGGACCCCCGGCTTCGGGGCTGGTGGCGGGGCCGGCGCGGTCCCGGGCGCCGTGCCTGACACTCGAACGGGAGGTGCCGCCGTGAAAAGGGAAGGCGCCGCCGCGGCCTTCACCGGTGGAGGTACGGCTCGATCTGCCGGCTTCGGTGCGACCGGTCTGTCGGGAGCAGAGGGGGTAGGAGCGCTCGCAATGGTCGGCTTCACGCGAGCGGCGGGAGCGGCCGGCTTGGCGGGAGAAGCGGGTTTCCCAGCCGGCGGCCTCGATTTGTCCGATTGCTCCCGTCGCGACTGGTTGTCGGTTTCCCGCTCCTCGAGTTGCCGACGCAGCTCGGCGAGCGCGCCGCGCTCCTCCTCCGACCATTCGAAACGCGTCTTCCACTCCGCCGAGAAGCGCGACCTCCCCGCCTCGCCCGCTCCGGCAATGCTCGCCGCCGAGTGGCGACCCGAAGCCGATGTCACCTCACCCATCTCCACCACGACCTTGTAGCCTTCCACGCCGGCCAGCGAAACCGTATCGCCGTCCTTGAGGAACACGTCCGTCACCCTCGCGCCGTTCACGAAGGTCCCGTTGGCGGAACCCAGGTCCTGGAGCACGAGCTGTGTGCGAGTGCGCTCGATCCGGGCGTGGAGCTTCGAGACCGAACCCGCCTCCGCGACGAGGTTGTTCGAGGCAGCGCGGCCAAGGGTGATCTCTCCGGGGGCGATCTCGTAGGGCGCGGCGTCGACGCCCTCCCGGAGGAGAGCAGCCCGCACGATCGCTTGGAACTTCTGCACCTCAGCGGCGGCCCTGGCTACGAAGACGAGGTCCAGTTCCTTTCCGAGCGTGATCACGTCGAGGTGACGCAAGCGGTCCCGGGTGACCGCCTGGCCGTTTAGGAAGGTTCCGTTCGTGCTCTTCAGGTCCTCGAGCCAGTAGCCGTTGCCGTCGAAGCGGATGCGCGCATGCATTCGCGAGACGCCCTCTACAGGCACTGCCACCGCATTTGCCTCGTCGCGACCGATCACCGAATTCTCCCCGAGCTTGAACGAGAGGGTCACCCCGGCACGGAGGTGGCAAAACAGCTGGACGTTCGTGCTCGGGCCCGTCATGGCATGGCCCGGGGATGGTAGCGGTGGCAGGACTGGCAATCCTGGCGGACGCGACGCGGGCGATGGCACTCCTGGCAGCTCTCGACCCCCTTGAAGTTCAGCTCGGTGGCCTGCTTGCTCCTCTCCACCCCCGCGTGGCAGCGGGCGCAGTCGGCCTGCAGCAAGTGAGGTGCGTGCACGAAAGTGGCACGGGCGAGCACGGGGTTGGCGGGACGCACCGGGAGCATCGTCGGCCCGTCCAGGATATGGCACTTCTGGCAGGCCGCGGTAAGGACGCCGAGCGCCTGCAGCGAGACGGCCTTCGCCTCCCCCGCGAGGGCCTGGGTCCCGGACGCGGCCTCTCCTATTTCCCTGAGCCGCCTCCGGGTCTCGAGAAGGGCATCGCGGATGGCTCGCTGCTCGGCCACCAGCAGGGCGGCTGGGGGCGAGGCGATCCCTGCTTGTCGGAGAATGATCTCGTCCCGCACGCGCGCCCGCTCCGCCATGCGCTGGTCGCGTACGCGCGCGAGCATCTCCACCCCGACCTCGCCGGGGTTGAAGGCGAGCAGCCGACGGCGCAGGTCCTCGGCCCTCACCTTCAGCGCCGGGTCGGCCGCTTCCACCGCGTCGAGCAGGGCCAGAAGTTCCCTCTTCCTCGCCTCCACGTCCTCCGCCGGCAGGCCGGCGGGAACTGCCGTCGCACCCCGGAGGGCCTCGATCTCGCCCCGCAGCCGGGCGGCCTCGGCTTTCGCGGCGGCGTCCCCCGAGCGGGCTACCGCGCTGAACACCTCGTCGAGCCGGGCGAGCCCGGCCGGAGGGTCTGCCGCCCCCCCCTGGGCCCTGATGCGTGCCTCGGCGCCCTTGATCTCGGAGTCGAGGGCGGCCTCACGGCCCTGGAGCGCTGGAAGGTCGAGACCAGCCAGCGGGGCGGAGAGGGCCAGCTTGCGGCGGAGCTGGCTCTCGCGCGCGAGGAGGGCCCCGCGCTCGACCGCGCAGCCCTCGGGGTCGATGTTCCGGCGCATCTTGCGAAGGTTCGCCAGGACCCAGTCGTCCTTGTGTCGGACGAATGTCTTGTTGATGCGGCCGCGACTCGTCTCGAACTCGTCGGGCCGGAAGTTGACCTGCCCCTGCGCCGCGAGGGCATCAGGGGCGATCAGCAGAGCCTGGGGGATGGGCTCCACCAGCCCCACCGACCCTTCCTTGGCATGGCACGAAGCGCAGTGTCGGTCGAAGGAGATCGGCTCGAGGTCGCGGGCCGGGCCCGAGGGCTCGTGGCACTTGATGCAGCTGTCCTTCTCGACCACGCCCAGCTTGGCGAGCTCGGCCACGTGCCTGTCGTGGGGGAAGCGGATTCCCGGGGCTTGCGTGGAGTGGTTGCGGAGGACCGCGAACTGCGGGTGCGCGGAGAAAGTTCGGAAGTGACATTGGCTGCATTGGCCCTCGTCGACCCGGGTCAAGGCCCAGCTCCGTCCGCGGTGGTCGATGTGGCAGTGCGCGCAGTCCACCCTCGGGGCCGCCGCCGCTTTTCTAGGGTCACCGCTGCCAAAGAGCACGTGGGCCGCGTTGTTGAGCCGGCCCGCACCCGCGGGGTCGTGACAGCGCTGGCAGCGCGTGTCGGACACCCCCGCGCGCGGGGTGTGGCACTCCTCGCAGCGCGCCTCGATGTTGGCGTGCTGGCCAATCACCGCTCCCGGGGCGACGGGGGTGCGGAAGCCGCCGATCCAGAACAAAAGGAGCAGCCCCATGGCGGCTGCCCCGAGGAGAAGGGCGGGCCCCAGGAAAACCCACGGATTGCGCAGGGGTGGATAGTGGTCGCTCTTCCCGGGGGTTCCCCAACGGACCTGGCGGGCCATTAATACCAGAACCAGGTGAGAACATGGATCACGATCAGGCCCATGAGCAGCCCCGCCGCGGGGACGTGCAGCCACAGCCACCGGCGCAGGATGCCCTGCAGGCTGTACTGGGCGTCGAGCTCCATCTTCTCGGTATAGATGCTCAGTAGGTCCTCGACCAAGGCCTTCTCCTCGGCGTCCGCGAAGCCGACCATGCGCCGGAGGGGCTCGAGGGCGCGCTCGCGCCCGCCCCTGACGTCTAGGAGAAAGCCCCACGAGGGGGCCAGTTTGGCCAGCCGGTCCCGCACCTCCGTGCGGTAGAAGCGCTCGAGCATGTCACTGCTTTCGCTCATCAGCCCGTCCGCTTCGGCGACGAGCTGTTCCACCAGGGCCGGGATCCGCTCGTAGAGGGCCTCCACCTGCAAGACCTCGGCCAGGGTCGAGGGGATCCATTTCTGGAGCCAGACCCCGAGCAGCCCGGTGAGGGTGGTCCAGACGGAGAGCATCAACAGCCACCAGCCGAAAGCGCCCTTCGGCCAATTGAACCCCACGTGGATGACGATCGCGAGGAGGGCTACGACGCCCAGGTAGACGTGGGCCTGGATCCAGTTCTTGGCTGTGAAAAGAGGCCTCGCCGCGGGTCGGCGCGCGGGATACGACATCTCGAAGACGAAGGCAAGGGCGGCGAAGACACCGAAACCCAGTCCGAAGCCGCGCTTGGGGCTCCAGGGTGTGAGGTGGCTGCCTAACGCGTAGACGAGCAGCAGACCTGCGCTCAGCCCGAGAGTAACCTGGAGGTTCCGGGGCTGCTTGGGCCGAAGGACCTGGGCGACCCTCACCGTTGGGCTTCCTTCACCTCAGCGAAGGGTGGTGATCACCCGCTCCATGTCCTTGAAGGACACCCGCAGCGCGGAGCCGTGGGGGCACATCTGTACGCAAGCGGGGCCCTCCGGCCGGTCGAAGCAGAGGTCGCACTTGGAAGCCACCTCGACATGCTTGCCGTCGGGGCGCCGCTCTTCCATCTCGACCATGATGATGTTCCCCCACGGACAGCGGGAGGCGCAGTTGCCGCAGCCGATGCAGGTGGCGGGATTGATCTGCACCTCGAGGGTCCCCACCGCGCGGGTGATGGCCCCGGTGGGGCAGTCCATCATGCAGACGGGGTCGGTGCACTGGTAGCAAGCGGTGGGCACCAGCCAGTTGCGGTAACGCTCGCCCTCGCGGATGAAACGAGGCTG
>DATMQU010000325.1:0-2087 GCA_035566715.1 Vicinamibacteria bacterium | reverse complement strand
GGCCGGGGGCCTTTGCCCGCCCCCGCCTTCTACTGGGGCCTGAACGGAATCTTCTCCGTAGTGGGGTCGCTGGCCACCATGGTGGTCGCGGTCACCTTGGGCTTCCGGGTCGCGATGGCCCTCGGGTGCGCCTGCTACTTGATGGCGGCGGCGGCCAGCCGGGCACTGGGGGAGAAGCGGCCGGTCTAGGCCCCCAGCTCCCGCAGGGTCTTGGGGGGGAGGTACCAGACGAGGTGCCCGCCCTCCTCCAGCCCTCCCGGCAGTTCGAGAAGCGCGGCCCCGCCCTTGCGGAAGGTCAGCCGGTCCTCGTGGGTCGTGCCCAGGAGCCGGGCCAGGAGGGCCGAGAGGTGCGGTTCGTGGCCGACCAGCGCGACCGTGGACGAGGGGGAGTGATCGGCGAGGGCGGCGGCCAGGTCCTCGAAGGCGCCGCCGGCCAGGGCGGGCGTCTTGGTGGGCATGATGCGACCCCAGGCCTCGGCCGCGATCTCCGCCGTCTGCAGGGCCCGCCGCCAGGGGCTCGTGAGCAGGGCATCGGGCCGCTTCCGGATGCGGGCCAGGCCGCGCGCCGCCTGCCGGAACTTCTTCTCCCCTTCCGGGGTCAGGGGGCGGTCCGCGTCGGGGATGCCGGGAGTCCCCCGGGGCACGGCGATGGCGTGGCGGATGATCAGCAGGTGCATGGCGGTCGCCCGAAAGTCACGTCAGCGTCCCCGCGCGCGCCTAGCCTGCCAGCATGGGTGATGCGGCTACCCGCGGCCGTCCCATGGCCTCCAGGGCGCGCGTGACCACCTCCGCGGGCCGCCGCCCCAAGAGGGTCCGGTGGAGGGCGCTCCCGATGTCCAAGACCGCGGCCTGCTCCCCCCGGGCCAGAGCCGCGAGCGCCTCCTGGCCCCGGGCTGCGGCCGCCTTCGCCTGCCCTCCAAGCCAGGCGGCCAGCACCTGATGATCGTGGATCAGCCCGATCTCATCCTGCAGGCTCTTCCAGAGCGCGGGGGCCTCCGACTCCTCGCCCCGGAGCAGATCGCCCAGCTCGGCCACGTAGCGGAGCCGGCGGGCCCTCCGCCGGAGCCGGTGCAGGCCCACAGGGTCGAAACGGTCCCCGAGCTCCTCAAAGCCCGCGAGCAGGATCTGGCCCTGGAAATCACGAGCCTCGCGCAGCCGAGAGAGGACGGTGAACACGTCCTCCGCCCGTCGGCTGACGATGGTCCTGAGATCCTGGCGCAGGCGGGCGATCTCCAGGTCCATGAGGGCTTCCGCCATCCGGGTCCGGCTCCTCCGACGGGCCGCGCGCAACCGCCGCTGGAGGAGGGAGTGCTCCGGGGTCGGGCTCTGGGCGCGCAGGCGAGCCTGCAGGAGGTCCACGCTCACGTCTAGGTCCCGGCTGGTGCCCGCGGCGCGGGTGAGCTGGCGCAGGATCCGCAGCGCGCGCTGGACGCGCTTCCCCGCGGGCTTTTTGGCCAGGAGGGGCAGCGCCACCCGGAGGCGCCGGCCTGCCACCCGCATCTGATGGAGCGACTCCTCGTTGCCGGCCAGGCCTTTGGGCAGGTGGCGAAAAACCCCCCGGATCCGCTGCCTTAGGAGGGGGGAGGCGCGGTCGGACTGGGAAGGGGGGCTCGCCGGGGGCATGTGTCCTCGCGGAGTTGAACGGCGACGATAGCACGGCCACCCCCGGGCCACAATCCCGGCCCGGGGGAGGCGAGGGGGGGTCGCGGGTACAATGGGGGGCGCCTTTCGCCCTTCCGGCGCTGGACACGGCCGCTATCCTGTGAACCCGATGCCTATGAACGAGGAGGCCTGAATTGGCGGGGCCCCGGAAGAGGACCCTAAGCCGCAAGAGCACCGCCCCGGCCCCCCCGGAGCCCGTGCGGCCGCTGGCGGTGGTGGACATGGGAGCCAGCGCGATCCGCTTGCTGGTGGCGGAAGCCCTCCCCGGCCAGCCCGTGCGCGTCCTGGAGGAGGCCTCGCGCGGCGTCCTCCTCGGCAAGGACACCTTCACCCACGGCCGCCTGGGGGCGGCCACGGTGGAGGCGACCCTCAAGGCCCTGGAGGGGTTCCGACGGATCATGGACACGTACGGTGTCGTGCGCTAC
>DATMQU010000324.1:0-6088 GCA_035566715.1 Vicinamibacteria bacterium | reverse complement strand
CTCGGCGCGATTGTACCGTGGGGCCTGCTCGCGGCGTGGGTTTGCCTCCCTCGGCCGGGGCGTATAGGATGACGCGCTAACCTCTTACCTCGCTCGGCCTCCGGGGCCGCGCCGGAGGACACCGTGACCAGGTTGAGCCTCAAATATGCCGTTCCCGGGCTGGCCGTGACGGCGGCCCTCGTCGCCGCCCTCTCGGGTTGCCAGGCCAAGGCCCCGCAACCGAGCCCCTCCGCTGCGGGCTCCGCCCTCCCGAAGACGGAAGACGAAAAGACGATCTACGCCCTGGGGGCGAACCTGGGCGGTCGTTTTGTGGCCCCCCTCAAGCTCACGCCCGCCGAGCTCGAGATCCTGAAGAAGGGCCTCACCGACACGTCCGGGGGGGGACCGTCCGGGGTTCCGCTGGAGGTCTACACCCCCAAGATCGAGGCGCTGGCCCACGCCCGGGCCGCGGTGGGGGCGACGGCGGAAAAGGCGAAGGGCGAGTCCTTCCGCAACACGGCTGCCCACGAGCCGGGGGCGGTCAAGACCAACTCCGGACTGATCTACCGCACCCTCACCCCGGGGCGCGGCCCGAGCCCCACCGGGAAGGACGTGGTCCAGGTGCACTACCAGGGGACGCTCATCGACGGCACCGTCTTCGACAGCTCGATCGCGAGGGGGCAGCCGATCGACTTCCCCTTGAATGGCGTGATCCCGTGCTGGACCGAAGGCGTGCAGCGCATGAAGGTGGGGGAGAAAGCGCGTCTGGTCTGCCCCTCGGAGATCGCCTACGGCGATCAGGGCCACCCACCCGCCATCCCCGGCGGGGCCACGCTCGTCTTCGAGGTGGAGCTTCTGGCCATCCGGAAGTGAGCTCGCCAGCCGCGCGGGAAGCCTCCGGGAGGGCTTCCAAAGCATAGACCCGCAGCGGATTGACTCCCTGCCGCCCCCCTGACTATCATCCGCACCGCGGTTTTCCTCCCCTAGGCTCTGGAGGTCCTCACGAAGTGAAGATCCACGAGTATCAAGCCAAGGCGGTCCTCGCCTCGTTCGGGGTGCCCACCCCCCGCAGCGGCGTGGCCTACACCGCCGACGAGGCGGTGGAGGTGGCCAAGGGCCTGGGCTTCCCGGTGGTGGTCAAGGCCCAGATCCACGCGGGCGGGCGGGGCCAGGCGGGGGGGGTGAAGCTGGCCCGGTCGGTGGACGAGTGTGAGGCGCTGGCCAAAGCCATGCTGGGCACAACCCTGCGGACCATCCAGACCGGTCCCGAGGGTCGGGTGGTCCGACGCGTCCTCATCGAGCAGGGCATTGACCTCGCGGGCTCCCGCGAGATGTACCTCGCCCTGGTCGTGGACCGCGGTTGGGCGCGCGTCGTGTTCATGGCCTCCGCCACGGGCGGGATGGAGATCGAGGAGGTCGCGGCCCGGGACCAGAAGGCCATCCTCCGGGAGACGGTGGACCCGGCGGTGGGCTTCCAGGCCTTCCAGGCCCGCAAGCTGGCCTTCGGCCTGGGCCTGTCCGGCGCCGTCCTGGGTCGGGCCGTCGCCTTCATGCAGTCCCTCCACCGGGCTTTCGAGGCCGTGGACGCCTCGCTCCTGGAGATCAACCCCTTCCTGATGACGAAGGGCGGTGACCTTCTGGCCTTGGATGCCAAGCTCAGCTTCGACGACAACGCCCTCTATCGCCACCCCGAGCTCAAGGAGCTGCGCGACTTCGACGAGGAGGACCCCCTCGAAGTGGACGCCTCCAAGTACGGTCTGAACTACATCAAGCTGGAGGGGGGCAACGTGGGTTGCATGGTGAACGGGGCGGGCCTGGCCATGGCCACCATGGACATCATCAAGCTCGCGGGGGGGGCCCCCGCCAACTTCCTGGACGTGGGGGGAGGCGCGAACGCGGAGCAGATCCGCAACGCCTTCCGGATCCTGCTCGCGGACCGGGAGGTGAAAGCGGTCCTCATCAACATCTTCGGCGGCATCCTGCGCTGCGACGTGCTGGCGGAAGGCGTGATCACGGCCGTGCGCGACCTGAAGGTCAAGGTGCCGGTGGTGATTCGCATGAAGGGCAACAACGAGGAGATCGGAAAAGAGATGCTCCGCACGTCCGGCCTCAACTTCACCACCGCCGACGAGATGAAGGAGGCCGCGAACAGGGTGGTGGCGGCGGCCGCGGGGGCGTCATGAGCGTCCTCGTGGGCCGGGACACCCGCCTCCTCGTGCAGGGCATGGGAAAGCACGGGACCTTCCATGCCGTGGGTTGCCGCGAATACGGCACGACCGTGGTCGGTGGGGTCACCCCCGGGAAGGGGGGGACCACGGTTGAGGGCTTCCCCCTCTTCGACAGCGTGGAGGAGGCGGTGCGGAAGACGGGCGCCAACGTTTCCATCGTCTTCGTGCCTCCCCCCGGGGCCGCGGACGCCATCATGGAGGCCGCGGACGTCGGGATCGGGCTTGTCGTCTGCATCACGGAGGGCATCCCCACCCTGGACATGGTGAGGGTGGCGGCCTTCCTGGCCGGACGCCCCACGCGCCTGATCGGCCCCAACTGCCCGGGTATCATCTCCCCCGGAGAGAAGTGCAAGGTCGGCATCATGCCCGGCCACATCCACAAGAGCGGGTCGGTGGGGGTGGTGAGCCGCAGCGGGACCTTGACTTACGAGGCGGTCAACCAGCTCACCACCCTCGGCATCGGCCAAACCACCTGCATCGGCATCGGGGGCGACCCCATCATCGGCACCAGCCACACCGAGGCCCTCGAGCTGTTCAACCGTGACCGCGCCACCCGCGCCATCGTCATGATCGGCGAGATCGGGGGGAGCGCCGAGGAAGAGGCGGCCGCCTACGTCAAGAAGCACGTGCGCAAGCCGGTGGTGGGCTTCATCGCCGGGCAGACCGCGCCCCCCGGGCGACGCATGGGCCACGCGGGGGCCATCATCGCGGGGGGCAAGGGGACCGCGGCCGAGAAGATGAGGACCATGAAGGCGGCGGGCATCCAGGTGATCAAGTCGCCCGCGGAGATCGGGGCCGCGGTGGCCCGGGTCCTGAAGAAGAAGTAGGAGCGCCGGCCTTGAGAGAACGCACGCTGTCCATCATCAAGCCGGATGCGGTGAAGGCCGGGCAGGCGGGGGAGATCCTGGCCCGGCTCGAGAAGGCCGGCTTCCGCATCGTTGGCCTGCGCCTGAGGAACCTCACCCGCGCGGAGGCGGAGGGCTTCTACCATGTGCACCGCCAGCGCCCCTTCTTCGGGAGCCTCTGCGGCTTCATGTCCTCCGGCCCCTGCGTGGCCCTGGTCCTGGAGAGGGAGGGCGCGATCGCGCACCTAAGGGAGATCATGGGCGCCACCGATCCCGCCAAGGCCGGGCCGGGCACCATCCGCCGGGATTTCGCCTCCTCCATCGAGGCCAATTGCATCCACGGCTCGGACGGGGTGGAGAGCGCGCGCCTGGAGATCGCGTACTTCTTCCCCGGGATCGAGCTCCTCGAGGGCGAGGGCTGAGCGGTGGGGACCCGCGGGGCCGCCGCGCGCTGACCCAAAAACCGAGCGCCCGCCACGGTATGATCGTGGCGTGAGGGCGCTCTCGGAGCTCGGGGGGTGGCTCATCGCGGCGGGAGCGGTGCTCGCCGGCCTGGGGGTCATCCTCCTGCTGGCGGGCCGGGTTCCCGGCGGGGGGCGGCTGCCCGGCGACATCGTGGTCCGGCGGGGCAACGTCACTCTCTACTTCCCCCTCGCGACCTCGATCCTGCTGAGCCTGTTTCTCACTCTGCTGTTCTCGCTCTTCCGGCGATAGGAGGA
Source organism: Vicinamibacteria bacterium (assembly GCA_035566715.1). Classification (GTDB taxonomy): domain Bacteria; phylum Acidobacteriota; class Vicinamibacteria; order Fen-336; family Fen-336; genus DATMML01. The sequence goes on along the minus strand of DATMQU010000324.1, from coordinate 2,317 downwards.
AGTCATGACGGTCAAGTCGGACCGATGGATCCGCCGGATGGCCCGCGAGCACCGGATGATCGAGCCCTTCTCGGAAAAGCAGGTCCGGGAGGGGGTCGTCTCCTACGGGCTCTCCTCCTACGGATACGACGTGCGGATCGCCGACGAGTTCAAGATCTTCACCAACATCAACTCCACGATCGTGGACCCCAAGAACTTCGATCCCCGCTCCTTCGTCGATTTCCGGGGCGAGGTCTGCATCATCCCCCCCAACTCCTTCGCCCTCGCCCGTACGGTGGAGTACTTCCGGATCCCCCGCAACGTGATCACGATTTGCGTGGGCAAGTCCACCTACGCGCGCTGCGGCATCATCGTCAACGTCACCCCTTTCGAGCCGGAGTGGGAAGGCATCGTGACCCTGGAGGTCTCGAACACCACACCCTTGCCGGCGCGGATCTACGCCGGGGAGGGGATCGCCCAGGTGCTCTTCTTCGAGAGCGACGAGGTCTGCGAGACCTCCTACGCGGACAAGAAGGGAAAGTACCAGGCCCAGAAGACGCTGACGCTGCCCAAGCTCTGAAGATGCCGCGCGGTGCTTCCTTCCCGTTCCCTCCCCGGGGGCCGCGCCCCCCCCGGGGGCGGCGGCGTGGGCCGGGAGGACGCGGCGCAAGCGGCCCGGGGATCACCCGCGGCGGGGAGGGGGGGAGGGGCTCTCGTGGTTGAAGAGACGGTCACGATGGAAGGGCACCTCATCGACTCCGACGTCCTCCGCAAGGCGTTCAACCGCATCGTGGAGGAGGGGGGGGAGTTCGAGGTCCTGTCGTTCCGGGTGGGCAAGACCAACGCGGATCCCTCGTCGGCCAGCCTGGCCGTCAAGGCCAAGGACCCCCATTCCCTCGACCTCATCCTGGAGGGGCTCGCCTATCTGGGCTTCTCCACCCTCACCGGCGACGTCCGCTTCGCGCCCGCGGAGGCGGACGGGATCCTACCCGACGAGTTCTACTCCACCACCAACTTCGACACCTTCGTGCGCATCGGAGGCCGGTGGGAAGCCGCCCGCGACCAGAAGATGGACTGCGCCCTCGTCCTGCGGGCCGGCGCCCCCCACTGCGTGAAGCAGGGGCAGGTCAAGAAGGGGGAGCCGGTGGCCTTGCGCGGGGCCGGCATCCGGGTGCGCCCCCCCGAGCGCAGCCGCGACTACTCGGTGTTTGGCTTCATGTCCAACGACATCTCGGCCGAGGTCAACAAGGGCATCGCCATCGCGGGCAGCGCGCGCGAGATGCGGAGGGCGCGGCAGGGGGGGGAGAGGATCGTGGTGGTGGCGGGTCCGGCCATCGTCCACTCCGGGGGCGACGTGTCCCTGGCCCGCCTCCTGCGCGGCGGCTGGGTGGACGTGCTCCTCACCGGCAACGCCTTCGCCGTCCACGACCTGGAGAAGTCGATCCTGAAGACGAGCCTCGGGGTCTGCCAGATGAGCGGACGGGCGGTGGACGGGGGCAGCCGTAACCACCTCTTCGCCATCAACGCCGTGAACCGGGTGGGGGGGATACGTCCGGCCGTGGAGTCGGGCCTCGTCGCCTCCGGGGTCATGTACGAGGCGGTCAAGGCGGGGATCCCTTTCGTGCTCGCGGGCTCCATCCGTGACGATGGGCCGCTCACGGACACGATCACGGACATGATCGCGGCCCAGAAGGCCTACGCGGAAGCCCTGAAGGGGGCGGGCGTGTGCCTCTTGCTGGCCTCCGCCCTCCACTCCATCGCCGTCGGCAACCTGCTCCCCGCCCGCGTGCGGACGGTCTGCGTGGACATCACGGAGTCCGTCCCCGTCAAGCTCTCGAACCGGGGCACGATGCAGGCCATCGGGCTCGTCACCGACGTCGGCTACTTCCTCGAGCGGCTGGAAGCGGAGCTCTCCTCTCCCCCCACGAGCCCTGACCGAGGGGCGCCTACGGCCCGAACGTCATGAGGAGGTCGTTGGAGCCGATCCCGTCGAAGACCACATAAACCCGGAGTTGCCCCGTCTTCACGGCCTTCAGTTTCCGCTGCCAGTTTGACTGCCTGCCCTCCTCGAACATGCTGATGTCGGAGTAATACCAGATGATCCCGTTGCCGGTGCCGTCGATCCCGTTGGTCTCGTAGCCGTCCTTGTCTTTCCCCGTCACGTCCAGCCGGATCGTGTACTCGAGAGGGATGTTGGGGGTGACTATGCCGTGATCATGGCCCGGGGGGGGGTACACGAGACCCCCACCCGGGTCCAAGAGGGCGTAGGGCCTCAGGATGGCCCGCGCCACCGGGGTCATGTTGCCCGGACAATCTCCGTTGGGCACGCAGCCGGGGG
>DATMQU010000323.1:0-2895 GCA_035566715.1 Vicinamibacteria bacterium | reverse complement strand
CTCCCCGCGCCACCGAGGACAGCATCTCGCGCTGGGTGACGCTCAGGTTCTGGGCCTCGAGGAGCTCCACGTTGCCCATGATGTAGGTCAGGGGCGTGTTCAGCTCGTGGGCGATGCCCGCCGCCATTTGGCCGATGGTGGCCAGCTTCTCGGACTGGAGGAGTTGCTTCTGGGCCTCCTTCAGCTCCTCGATCGTGCGCTGCTCGCGCTCGAAGAGCTGGGCGTTCTCGATGGCGAGGGCGGCGTGGCGGGCCAGGGCCTCCGCGGCCTTGAGACCGTCCGGGCTGAAGGGGACCGATGTCTCCTGGTTGTCGACGTAGAGGGCGCCCAGGGCCCGGGGGTAGCCGCCGTTGCTGTCCGCCTCCGTCCGCGGGGAGCGCAAGGGGATGCAGACGATCGTGCGCAAGTCCAAGGCGATCACGCTGGGGGCAGAGCCCAGGGTGGGGTCGGCGAGCGCGTTTCCGGTGGCCACGATCTCGCCCGTGGCCAGGGCCTTCTTCACCACCGAGTTCGAGATGCCCCTCACCTCGGCGAGGGGGGCCCCGTCACCCTTGCCGCGGGCCGCCCGCAGACGCAGCCCGGCCACGGGTGGGTAGCGCTCGGCGTCGGCGGAGTTATCGGCCAGGAGCAGGAAGCCCCGCTCCGCGCGCGTGATGCGCATGACCGCGTCCAAGACCTGCTCCAGCACCTGGCTCAGGACGAGGGTGGAGTTCAAGGTCTGGACCAGGGAGAGCAAGAGCTGCTGCTGCTCGATCCAGGGGAACTCCGCGATCTGGGCGGTGGAGTGGTCGGAGCTCAGGGTCGAGAACTTCAGGGTCAAGTTGCCGAGCTGCACCTGCGCGCCCGGCTTGAGCTCCGTCTTCTGCACCTTGGCCGCGTTGACGTAGACGCCGTGCAGGCTCCCCTGGTCCTCGATGAAGAACCGCTCCGTGTCGTACAGAATGCGCGCGTGCACCTTGGAGATCGAGGGCTCGTTCAGGCAGAGGTCATTCTGGCGCGCCCGCCCCAGGGTGTAGGAGCAGCCGCGCAGAAAGTGGATCTTCTCGGCCACGTTGCCCCGTATCACCTCCAGGAGGGCCACGGCCAGGCTGCTCCCGCAGTGCAGGCAGCGGACCGCGTCGGGACGGCTCTCCTTCGAGCACTTCGGGCACCGCATGGGATCCCCGGGATCATGCCCGATGGCGGTTCGGGGCGTCAATCGGGGGGAGTCAGCCGGGCCCGAGGTAGGATTCTCGGGTGAGCGCGAAGCCGACCCGGGCCTGGGCCGCTCCCGCCGCCGCCCTGGCCTGGGGAGCCGGCCTCGTCGCCCTCGCCCGCGTCCCCCCTCTCGTCGCGCGGGTGCCGTGCCTGGGCGTTCTGAGCGGCCCCCTGGGCCCCGTCCTCCTCGTCTTGGCCCTGACCGTGGCCCTCGCGCCCTGGGTGGAGGGACGAGGAGCGGGGTTGCGGCCCCGGCCCCCCTGGCTCTTCGCGGTCGCGGCCGGTCTCCTCATCCTCGCCGGCCTCACCTACACGACCCGCCTCAGCGCCTCCGGGGACGAGCCGCACTACCTGCTCATGGCCCAGAGCCTGTGGCGGGACCACGACCTCGACCTGGAGAAGGGCGTGGCCCGCGGAGACTGGCGGGAATACTCGGCGGGGCCCATCGCGCCCCACTACGGCAGCCCGCGACGCGACGGCCGGCCCTACCCCGCGCACAGCGTGGGTCTTCCCGTCCTGCTGGCGCCCCTCTACGCGGCGGGGGGGCGCTCGGCCTGCGTGGTGGCGATGGCGCTGCTGGGCGCCGCCCTGGCCCTCCAGGTGCGGGGCCTCGCGCTCGGCCTGACCGGGGACGAGGGGGCGGCGCTCTGGGCTTGGGCGGCCACGGTCGGGCCCCCGGTGGCGTTCTACTCCTTCCACCTCTACACCGAGGTGCCCTCCGCTTTGGGCCTCGCGGGGAGCCTCGCCCTCCTCTTGGGGGCGCCGGGGCCGGCGGGGGCGGCGGCGGCGGCGCTCCTGGCTTCCGTCCTCCCCTGGTTGCACGTGAAGATGATCCCGGCCGCGGGTGTCCTCGGCCTCTTGGGTCTTCTCCGACTGCGGGGCCGTTCCCTCGCCGTCTTCCTGGGGGTGGCGGGGACCATGGCCGCGGTCTACCTCGCCTACTTTCAGCATATCTACGGCCACCCCACGCCCCTGGCCATCTATGGGGGGGCCGCTCCCGCGGAGCCGGGCACCTCGCCGCTGCGCGCAGCGGCCGGCCTCCTGCTGGACCGTTCCTTCGGCCTCCTGCCCTGCGCGCCCATCTTCCTGCTCGCCCTCCCCGGGATCGCCCTGCTCGCGCGGCGGCCTTGGCAGCAGTCTCTCCCCCCGGCTCTCCTCGCGGTGGCGGTGCTGGCCCCGGTCCTGGGATGGCGGATGTGGTGGGGAGGGCAATGCCCGCCGGGTCGCCTGCTCGTGCCCCTGGTCCCGTTCCTGGGGCTGGCCCTCGCCCTCTGCGCCGCGGGTCCTCCCCGGGGCCTCCTGCGCTGGCGATGGCCCCTCCTCTTGTCGGGGCTCGCGCTGGCCGCGTTCATGATCGCGGAGCCCACCCGGCTCCTACTGCTCAACCGGGGGAGTCGCCCCACGCGGGTGTGGGCCGCCCTGTCCGGGGCGTGGCCGGTCGGCCGCTACCTTCCCTCCCTGACCGTCGCCGATCCGGCGGAGGCCCGGGTCGCTCTTCTCTGGGTGGTGGCCATCGGAGGTCTCATCCTGCTCGACCGGCTGGCGCAGGGGAAGGACTCGATCGACCGCCTCTTCCGCGGCCTGGGGCTGCCCCTCCTGCTGGCCCTGACGGTGGGAGCACTGGTGGATGGGTGGGCGCGTCGGGGGTCGGAGCCGGCCGGGGAGGGGGTCCCCCTCCCCCCCGAAGGAAGGGGAGGC
>DATMQU010000322.1:0-4070 GCA_035566715.1 Vicinamibacteria bacterium | reverse complement strand
CGGGCCAGGCGGCGCTGCTGCCGCGGCGTCGGGCGCGCCCGGAACTTGTAGGTGCAAATCGCCACTTAGGTGCTCAGCCTTCATCAAGAGGGCGCACCGGGCCTCTGCTCGCGCAACCGGCCCGGGCGGGTCCCTCGCCAGCTCCGAAGCATCACACAAGAGGTGGTCAGGCGAGGTCCGGAGGGGGGAGCTCGTAGATAATACAGGCGTCATGGACCAACCCCCGCCCAAGGAAGCCGGCGATGCCTTCGCCCGCTTCGTGCAGCTCATCGCTCGTCTGCGGGCCCCCGGGGGTTGCCCCTGGGACCGGGAGCAGACCCACGAGACTCTGAAGCCGATGACCCTGGAGGAGGCTTACGAGGTTGTGGAGGCCATCGACCGCGGCGACGACCAGGAGCTCGCGGGCGAGCTCGGAGACCTCTTGCTCCAGGTGGTGTTCCATGCCCAGCTCGCCACCGAAGGAGGTCGTTTCACGATCGCGGACGTCATCGAACGGGTCTTCGAGAAGATGGTCCGCCGCCACCCTCATGTCTTCGCCGACCATCCCGCGGCCACGCCGGGTGAGGTCCTCCGCAACTGGGAAGCCCTCAAGGAGGAGGAGCGCGCGGGCAAAGGCAAGGGCAGCGACGCCTCGATGCTAGACAGCGTCTCCCGAAGCCTGCCCGCGACCATGGAGGCCTTCCAGATGACGACCAAGGTCTCCCGGGTGGGCTTCGATTGGCCGGACGCCGCCTCCGTCCTCGCCAAGCTGGAGGAGGAAGTGGGCGAGTTGAAGGAGGCGGTCGCCGCCGGCGAGGGCCCGACCGCGGTGGGCGAGGAGATCGGGGACCTGCTGTTCGTGATCGTGAACCTGTCCCGTCGCCTGGGGGTGGACCCGGAGAGCGCCCTCAAGGCCGGCAACCGGAAGTTCCGGCGCCGCTTTCGGTATGTGGAGGAGCGGCTGCGCGCGCGGGGCAAGAGACCCGCGGATTCCAGCCTCGAGGAGATGGACGGCCTTTGGGACGAGGCCAAGCGGCAAGAGGGGAGCGCCGAGGGCGACCAGAGAGGTCCGGGCTCCCGCGGGGCGGTTTAGCCGGTCCCGCTCTCCGGCGTGGCTATCCCCGCTCCGTCCACGCCCGAATCCGGTCCTCCAAACGCCGCCGGAGTGCCGCGGGCAGCCTGGGCGGGTCACACTCCCGGCAGAGACGAGCCAGATCCGCGAGGTCCCGATCGAGCTCGGAGCAAGGCGAGCAGTCCTGGAGGTGGGACCGCAGCTCCTCGCACAGGTTTGGGGGCAGAACGCCCTCGGCGAGTTCGGTCAGCCAGCGCAGCAATTCGTCACAGGTCATGTCCACCCCCGCCGGAAATGCTCGCCGAGAAGGGACCGTAGCTTCAGACGCGCCCGATGCAAGTGCACACGCACGGTGCCCGGCGGGATCCCCAGAATCGCCCCCACTTCCTCGGTCGGCCTCCCTTCCACCTCCTTGAGCTCGAAGATCGCCCGCTGCACGGGCGTGAGCGCACCCAGGGCTTTCTCCAAGGCGGCGCGGGTCTCTCTCCCCAGGAGGAGCGCGTCCGGGGGGCGGGCCCAGGAGGGAGCGCGGCCCAGGTCCTCGCCCTGCGGCGCCCGCCCCTCCGGATCATCCTCCGGCAGGGGGCCCTCGCGACCGCGTTTGCGAAGCAGGTCGATGGATTTCGTGTATACGATCCGGTGGAGCCAGGTGGCCAGGCTCGACTCACCGCGAAAGTCGCTCTCCCGTTCGAGAGCCGTGGCAAAGGCCTCCTGAACAGCGTCCGCGGCCAAGTCGGGGTCGCGGGTAACGCGTAGGGCCAGGGCGTACAAGCGGTCGCCTTCCTCGAGGAGAGCCTTGGACAGGGCCTCGCGCCGAGACGGCTCGGGAGAGGCCCCGCCCGGATCCATCAGCCGCGGACCGGCGCGGCGACGAGCTGGCGGTCGAGGAGAGGGATCAGCTCCGATCGCGGCAACGCACCCACCCGCTGGTCCACCACTCTCCCCTCCCGGAAGACGAGGAGGGTGGGGATCGATCGGATGTCGTAGCGGGCTGCCAGCTCTTCGTTGTCGTCCACGTTTACCTTCGCGACCTTGACCCGGCCCGCATACTCGGCGGCCAAGGCGTCGATGGTGGGAGCGATCATCCGGCAGGGGGAGCACCAGACGGCCCAGAAGTCGACCAGCACCGGCTCCTTGGACCCGAGGACCTCCGCCTCCCAGTTCTCGCTCGTTACCACGCACACATTTTCGCTCACGTTCACACTCCAAGGGGAGCCTGAAAGCCCTTGCCTTCGGCAAACCTCCCCGTGGTTAGACGGGGACGGCCGCCCATCGTTACAGTCTCCCCAGTCCATCTGCCCGTCCCCCCGGGCATCGGCCCTGACCCCCCTTTCATGGTGAGGGCTCGTCGTCCCATCTCGGCCCGACCTCACTCGGGGCCCTCCACACATCGGGCCTTCTCCATCACTCCTTCGCGGAACAGTCGCGATTCTAGCCCGGGTGATGCGTCCCTGCCCGCAGGCTCCGGGGGCCTCTTCTCGAGTTCTGGCCATGGGCCCGCGATGTTGGCGGGGTGGGGCCGTCCGCCTGGGGGCCGGGGGGGCGAGACCCGGCGCCGGAGCCTGCCGCTATACTCTGGCTCGTGGTCCGCTGGATCCAAAACCCCCGCGAACTCTCCGTGCTCGTCTCCTCGCTCGGGGGGTGCCGCGCGCTGGCCCTCGACACGGAGTCGGACAGCCTCCACCACCACCTCGAGAAGGTGTGCCTGATCCAGCTCGCCACCGACAAGGGGGAAGCGTGCCTCATCGACCCCCTGGCCGTACCGGATCTCGCGCCCATCGGGCCCGTCCTGGCCGACCCCGCCGTCGTGAAGGTTCTCCATGGTGCCGACTACGACGTGACCACCCTCAAGCGCGACTTCTCCTTTACCTTCGCCTCCCTCTTCGACACCATGATCGCGGCGCGTTTCCTGGGACTCCCTGAGATCGGCCTCCAAGCCCTCGCCCGGAAGGAGCTGGGCGTGGCCCTGTCGAAGGAGAGCCAGAAGGACGATTGGTCGCGCCGGCCGCTCACCCCCCAACAGGAGGCGTACGCTCTGGCCGACGTCCAGCACCTTCTGGTCCTGCGCGAGCGGCTGGCGGAGCGGCTGCGCGGCCTCGGCCGCCTGGACTGGGTGGACGAGGAGTGCGCGGCGGTGGCGACGCTGCCCGCCGCGCGCCGGGGCCCGGAGCCCGAGGGCTACCTCAGGATCAAGGGGGCGCGACGCCTGCCCCCGCGGGGGCTGGCCGTGCTCCGCGAGCTCGTGGCCTGGCGCGAAGCGAGGGCGGCGTCCACCGACATTCCCGCCTTCAAGATCTTGGACAACGAGACGCTGCTCTTCCTCGCGGAAAGGACCCCGCGCACGCCCGCCGAGCTCGGCGCGGTGCGGGGGGTTCTCCCGCGCCTGCGGGATCAGGCAGGCGCCCTGCTCGCGGCCGTAGGTCGCGCCCTTGATGTCCCGGAGGGGGAGCTCCTCGTCCTTCCTCCCACCCGGCGACCGCAGGTCCCCGAAGACGTCAGACGGCGGGTGGAACGCCTCAAGGTCTGGCGGGTCCGCGAGGCGGCGCGCGTGCAACTCGACGTCTCGGTCGTCCTGCCCCAACGGCTCATCGACCGCTTGGCGGAGGCAGCCCCCCGGGAGACCGCCGACCTGGAGGCGGTCGCGGGGCTGCGCCGGTGGCGGATCAGGGCCTACGGGCCGGAGCTGGTGAGCGCCCTAAGGTCCTGAGGGCGCTCCCAACGCCCGGGCACCCAAGCGTTTATCATAAGCACCCCGTCGGGAGTGCTCTCGGGAGGAGGCCTGCTGACCACTATCGGCAAGTTCGAGATCCTGTCCGAACTGGGCCACGGTGCCATGGGGAAGGTTTACCGGGCCCGCGATCCCGTGCTCGACCGCTTCGTGGCCCTAAAGACGGTGGCCCCGGGGTTACTCGCCAACGAGGAGACCCTCGCCCGTTTCCAGCGTGAGGCCCGGGCTGCGGCCAAGCTCCAGCACCCGAACGTGGTCACCATCTACGAGCTGGGAGAGACGGGCTCCACG
>DATMQU010000321.1:0-9219 GCA_035566715.1 Vicinamibacteria bacterium | reverse complement strand
CGGGCCAGGCGGCGCTGCTGCCGCGGCGTCGGGCGCGCCCGGAACTTGTAGGTGCAAATCGCCACTTAGGTGCTCAGCCTTCATCAAGAGGGCGCACCGGGCCTCTGCTCGCGCAACCGGCCCGGGCGGGTCCCTCGCCAGTTCCGAAGCATCACACGAGAGGTGGTCAGGCGAGGTCCGACGAAAGTGGTTTCGGAGTTCTGAACAGTCCTGCCCCGCGAAACCCGGGCGATCATGGCCGCACCGGATTGGCAGCTCCGTCTCCGGCGACGGTCGTCCACTCGCGCACGCGCCAGCGGAAAACCAAGCCGTTGATGACGTAGGGATCTGCTCTTGCAAAGGCCTCCGCCACTTCCGGTGAGTCGCCCTTGAAGAGGAGCACTGCCCCGTCCACGGGCTCGGCGAGGGCCCCCGCCAGGATTAGCTCGCCCCGTTCATGCGCCTGCCAAGCCTTCGCAAGGTGGACCGCTCGAAATGCCGTGCGCCTCTGAACGTAGTCTTGGCCAACGTCATAGAAAAGCAGGTAGTGTTTCAAAACAGCCTCCGATGCCACGCCTCCCGCGCTCGAGGGGGCTAAGCCGCATGACGAGCCCGCCGCGGTCACACCAGCGCGCCAATTATCCTCGTCGGGGGCCCGTCCGGTAGCGATCGCAACGAGCCGCTCTCGCACCGCGGGGCCGATTGCCCGCGTCTCGACCGGCGAGAGCTCGTAGTCCCTATCCCGATAACCCAAAAGCGGCAACCTGCTCATTGTCGTTCAGCATCTACGACAACGGGGTGACGTGGCCCCGTCGTCGACGAGGACCGACGCAGCTGGTGTGACTCGCGGCCTCCGCCAGAATGTTCGGCGCCAGCTTGAGCGTTGTGTTGCTGCTGGAAGTAGGCGTGTCCCCAGTATCTCGCGTGGCGTTAATTCTGCCGCCTCAAGGGGAGAGTCCAACCCAAACAGCAACCCGGGCGTCTAAAGAAGGTGCGGAGCTGTCGCGAGCCCGGGGATCAAGGGATCTCGGGCTTGATGGCCGCGAAACCGTTGACGACATGAACGTCACTTTCTGATATCGGTCATGCACAAGTGTCCGATATGCGGGACAGCCTGCAGGACCTACATTCCGCAGACCCCACGATGTAACAGGTGACTCGTCAATACTTTGCGCCTATCGGCCCGGCGGCACGCCTCCGGAATGCGACTGGCACATCCGTTGCTCTCTGTCCTTAACGTGCCGTTCACGTTTCCCGCGGCGTCCGCCAAATGTCGGCGGGGGTCTCGACGCTCCACGTGCTTTACTTTCGGCCCTCCTGGCCGTAGCGCCCCCGTCATGCGGGCGAGTCAGGACGCCACTGGAGCACGAACAACGCCGAGTCAGGTCCAATGACCTTGGGCACCCTCTGCTCCACCGCAACCGGCTGCCGGAGGTCGCGTTTGGATAAGCGTTCCAAGGAGGGGGGTCTGGGTGGCTAAGCCAGAGAGTCTCATACCGGAGGTGTCGTACGCTGCTAGTAGGGGCGCTCGGGATCTCACGGTGACCTCAAGCATGGGAAGCCTGGCCGAGTACGACCCGGGGTCGGCTGAGCCTGAGGATGCCCCGGTTGCGTTCCGGGCCTCACATACGGCCCGCGCCACGCGCGGGGACGTGCACGCCCTCCGGAGTGCCAGCGCCGAGGCAGAAGCCCCTTGGGGGGAGAGCCCCGCCTGGCGGCGCGTCGTAGCCAAGATCGAGTCGGCGGCCCCCGCCGACGCCCCCGTGCTGCTGCTGGGGGAGTCGGGCACGGGCAAGGAGCTGCTGGCGCGGCTCCTTCATAGCCGGAGCGCGCGCGCCTCCAGCCCCTTTGTCCTCGTCAACTGTGCTGCCGTTCCCCTCGAGAGCTGGGAGAGCGAGTTCTTTGGCCATGGCAAGGGCGCCTTCTCCGGAGCCTCCACGCACCGCGCGGGGCGGTTCCAACTGGCGGACGGCGGCACCCTCCTCCTCGACGAGGTCGCGGCCATGCCCGCGGCCAACCAGGCCAAACTCCTGCACGTCATCGAGAGCGGCGAGTTCGAGCCTCTGGGCGACGACCGGCCCCGCACCGTCGACGTCCGTATAGTCGCTGCCACGAACAGTGACCTGCAGAGAGAGGTCGCGGAGGGACGGTTCCGGGCGGACCTCTACCATCGGCTCAACGTGGTGCGGATAGCGGTGCCGCCCCTCAGGGATCGCCCGGAGGACATCGACCTGCTGACACAGAGGTTCGCGGAGGAGATCGCGGCCCGTCTGGGCAAGGTCACGCCCGCCATCGGCCCGGAGACCCTCGCGCGTCTCCGGGCCTATTCTTGGCCCGGTAATGTGCGTGAACTCAAGAATGTGATCGAGCGTGCTCTCATCCTGGACGAGGAAGGAGGGCTCGAGGCCGTCGACCTCGCCGCTGGGACCCCCACCGCGCCCGGCCTCGATGGGGATCTCAACCTGCGCGTCGCACTCGGCCGGCTGGAGCGCGACCTGCTTCTCGAGGCCCTGCGTCGCTCAGGAGGAGTGCGCAAGGAGGCGGCAAGGCTTCTCGGCATCGATCGCCGGAATCTGGCCTACTACCTGCGCAAGCAGGTCCCGTTGTTCCTCCGCAAGGCAGGGGCGCGCGCCACCTCCAGCGGAACCCAGTCTTAGGTTCTCACCTCGGGTCGATCACACCAGTCCGTTTTCGGCGTACGGCTGTCCGCCCAGCGTGACCGCGCGAGGCTCGCCCCATACCCGTGACAAGCGCGCCTTCCTGCGCGTCGTCCTAAGCACACGGCCTCTCGAACCTCGCTCAGATACCACTGGTCCTACGCATGGGCCGGGTCGGCGGTGTATGCTTTAGACACTCCTGCAGGGAGCGCTGAAATGGGACAGTTTCTCCGGCTAGGAGTTGCGGTTCTCATCGCGATAGCCAACACCGCGGCTCGATGAACGTGGTCGACACTCTTGACAAGAGGGACCATGGGTGTCCGAATGGAGAAGCCGGAGGCGTCGGGGCTTCACGAAGGCGTGAGCCCCCACACGGCTTGCCTCGTAAGGCGGAAGAGGAAGCGCATGGGCACGCGTAAGGCCGTCGTCGCTCTCGCCGTGGTGATCGCGGGAAGCCACGTCTCGGCGCTTTCGCAGGAGCCGGTTCCCGGTGCGAAGGCTGAGATCGTCCGGCTAGACGCCGTCGTCACCGATGCTAGCGGAAGCCCGATCCGGGACCTCATCCGCGAGGATTTCGAGCTCCGTGACGATGGCAAGCCGCAGCAGCTGACGCACTTCGCATTTGTCGGCAAGGGCGGAGCGGCGGAGCCTAAAGCCACCCCGGAGCCTTCGGAGAAGGGCGCGGCGGCCCCGCAAGAGGAGGAGGCACCGGCATCAGGTCGGCAAATCGCAATCCTCGTCGACGACTTGCACATCGCGCCTGGCAGTCTCGAGTCCGTCAAAGGCGCGCTCCGACGAGTCGTCGATGAGTTCCTCCTTCCCAACGACAACGTCGCCCTCATCACGACTAGCGCCCCCGGCGGCGTGCAGGCCCTCAGGCAGGAACGCGCCTCTCTCAAGCAGGCGATCAACGCGTTGGCTCTCAACCAGCGCGCGGGCCCGCCGGGGAAGGACTCGCAGATGACGCCGGAGCAGGCGGAGCTGATCCTACGCGGAGACCGCAACGCTCTGCTCCTCGCCGCGAAGATGATGGTTGAAGATCCAAGCAGCCCCTACAACGGCTCACAAGGGACGCCCCGGGGCGCACTCGGAAGCGGGCCGGGGGCCAACCCCCGGAGCGTCAGCCAGGACAAAGGCGAGCAACAAGCCGCGGTGGAGGCCGCGCAGCAAGCCCGCGGGATTCTGATGGAGGCACTCCGCTTCTCGACCGCGTCGTTGAGTAGGGTCGAAGACGTCCTGCGCGGCCTCGCCTCACTCCCCGGACGCAAGCTCTGCCTGCTCGTCTCGGAGGGGTTCCTGGTGGGAGCCGGCACGAGTGAGGAGCGCACCCAGGAATTGCAGCGAATCATCGACGCGGCTACGCGCTCCGGAGCCGTCGTCTACGCGCTCGATGCCCACGGTCTTACCACCGACATGCGGGACGCCAGCCACGAGCGCCAGGTGTCATCGGCAGGCCTTCAGGGGATCGTCAGCCACCAGGGCGACGCGCTCACCCGTACGACCTTGCAAACAGTGGCCAACGATACCGGGGGTTTCGTCGTGCGCGGGACGAACGACCTCGCGGGGGGGCTGCGCCGGATGCTGGCCGACAACGAGGCTTACTACCTATTGGCCTACGAGCCGGCCGGCCAGAAGCGCGATGGACGCTTCCATAAGATCGAGCTGCGCCTGCCGCGCCGCCCTCAACTCGTGGTTCGGACGCGCAAAGGCTACTACGCGCCGCAAGAAGGGAAGATGGCGGGCAGCCCCCCGCGGGGCCTGACCGAGTCCGACAGCCTGGCGATCCTCGGCGAGGCCATCCCTACAAGTACAACGCTCCGCATGGCCGCGGACTTCGTCGCTCTTCCGACCGTCGGGTCCCAAGCGGCTATCCGCACCCACGTCGACGTGGGCGGGCTCACCTGGCGGAAGGCGGATGGGCGTTTCCGCGCCGCCCTCTACATCGTGGGCGGCGCCTACAACGCAGACGGCAATCCCGTCGGGTCGCCTTTCCGGGCACGCCGAGAACTCGACTTGAGCCAGCTCGAGTACGAGCGGATGAAGGCGGAAGGCCTCGACTTTCAACAACAGGTACCCCTCGATGCGGGCCGGTACCAGATCCGGGTCGTGGCCCAGGATCCCGAGGGAAAGACCGTTGGCGGGGCGACGCAGTGGGTCGAGATCCCCAACCTGGCAGACCGGAAGCTCACGCTGAGCGGCGTCTTCCTGTCGTCATCCCCCACGAGCGGGGGCGGTGCCGCCTCCAAGCCCGCGACGGGCGCCCTCGCAACCCGGGACGCGCATGCGCTACGCCGCTTCAAGCGGACGGATGGGCTGTACTTCCAGTTCTACGTCTACAACCCCACGGTCGACGACCAGGGAGCCTGCGACGCCGTGATTCAGGCTCAGATCTGGTCGCAGTCCAAGGTAGTGGCCGCTTCGAAACCCCAGCCGGCCACGGAGTTGGTCAAGGGCGGTGCCTCCCTTCCCCAGGCGAACGGGATGAGTCTGGACAGCCTGGACCCCGGCCTCTACGAGCTGCGCATTGTCGTCGTCGACCACAAGGCCAACGCGACGGCCTCCCGGAGCATCGACTTCACCGTGGAGTGAAGGGCCCTAGGCCGGGCACGTCAGCGACCACGGGGTCGGGGCCCCACGCGCGTGACGAGAGTCAAAGTACTGGCGCCGGCCTTCGCGGAAATCTCCCAGCAGCCCCCGCCGGAGAACATCGGACCGCTCGCCTGGAAGCCGGTTGGATAACAACAGGGAATCCTAGCCTTCAACGGTGGCGCCTCTGCGTCCAGTCGGCCCCCCGAGACGACGAGCTGCGTGCCCTGAGGCCGGTACCGGGCCGGTCGACTTGGGAAGAACCGCTGTGGCGACGCTCAGCCCAACATGAAAGACAATTGGCCGCATGATCCAAGGCCTTATGCCCTCCAGTGCTCATCACCAACGCGAGCCCGCCCTCGGGAGCACCGCTGTGATGGGGATAAGATGTTGGCTACCAAGGAGTAAGCGCTGTCTCGCGATCGGAACGGTCGTGCTTCTGAGCGCGACCGCCACCTACGGCCAAGACCCGGGGGTAGCTGAGCCCAGTGTCCGCCGAGGCCCGCCCGGGATCCGGGACGAGCAGCTCCTCGCCCAACCGCGGCTGACCCTCCCCGCCCTCTCTCCGGACACCATTGGCCGCGGGCGCTGGGCGTTCGGAGCCTCCCTCGCTATTGCAAATACTTTCTCCTACATCCAGGATGTGCCCGGAGAGTTCCCTGGCGACCGCAGGTTTCTCATCGACGGCGAGGCGTGGACGGTCGACCTGACCGCACGACGCGGGCTGACCGCGGACCTCGACGTGAGCGCGCGGCTCCCCGTGCGGTGGCGAGGAGGGGGCATCCTGGACGGTCTCATCGACACCTGGCACCGACTCCTCCACCTGCCCGACAACGCGCGGCCCCTGTTCCGCCGCAACGCGTTCCGGGTGGAAGGGTTCACTACCGCGGGCCAGGCCTTCTCGTGGAGCGACGAGCGGGGCTCAGGCCTCGGCGAGCTCGAGCTGGAGGGCCGCTGGCGGTTTCAGAACGGCGGGCGTGACGGATGGTCGCTGGCCCTGGCGGGACGTGCCGCCCTCCCCACCGCCACCGAGCCTTTTGACGGCAACGGCCTGGGGCTTGGTGCTCAAGTCGTGGCCGCCCATCGGCTGGGTTCTCCGTTTGACCTCTATCTGGGCGCAGGGGGAACCGCCCAGGGCGGCGACCTGGTGCGCGGCGTGGAATACGAGCGATACAGGGGGTGGGGCTTCCTCGCCGTGGAATGGCGCCTCGGCCGCCGCTTCAGTTTGGTGGCCGAGACCGACGCGGCCTCCCGCCTCATCCGCAACATCGATTCCTATCCGGGGATGCACTGGATCATCCACGGCTCGGGCTGGATGGAGCTCTCGCCGCACGCCCGAATGCACGTGGGCTTCACCGAGAAGATCAAGAACCTGCTCAGCAACGCCGACTTCGGCCTGAACTTCAGCGTGCTCGTCCAACCCTGACCGCGGGTCCGCATATCCTGCTCCTGCCGCCGCCCCAAGCCCCACGTCTCAAGAAGAAGGCTCCTTCGGGGGCTCCGACCTTGGCGGGGAGGGCGGAAAGTGGTGCTCAGGGTGCATCTCGTGGTGGAAATCCGCGGCCCTCCGCATCGGCGTCGCAAAGCCCTCGTCCCCTCCTCCTCCCGGCTTGGGGAGGAACCGATGGGCGGCGAGCAGCAACGCTGTCTTCAGCGTAGGGCTGACGAGTCCCACCAGCAGCGATCCGCCAATCACGACGATGGCGAGGGGCCTTTGGGCCTGGGCCCCCAGCCGGTTCGAAAATGCGGCAGGGAGGAGACCGCAGATGGCCACGGAAGTGGTCATGAGGACGGCGCGCAATCGGTGCCTACCGGCGTTCAGGACCCCCTCCTCCGCCCCCCGCCCCCCCGCCCACTCCCGCTGGGCGTAGGTGACGACCAGGATCGCGTCCTGAACGGCGATCCCGAAAACGGAGACAAACCCCATTGCTGCCGAGACAGAACTGTTCGTCCCTGTCACCAGCAGGGCCAAGAGCCCTCCGGTGCACGCGATCGCGATGTTGTAGAGGACGACGACGGTGAGAGCAGCGTTCCGAACCGCACTGTAGGCCAGGAAGGCAATCAGGGCCAGGGTGACAGGGACGACGATCAGTAGCCGCGCCCCGGCTTCCTTGAGCTCGTTGATCTCCCCCGCCCACTCCAGATGGGTGTCATAGGGGATCTCGACTTTGGCGGCAATCTTGTGCGCCGCCTCCTCGATGACCCCAGCCAAGTCGCGGCCCCGGACCGAGAACTTGACCGGCGTGTAGCGACGCCC
The DNA here is from genome assembly GCA_035566715.1 of Vicinamibacteria bacterium. Lineage (GTDB taxonomy): Bacteria > Acidobacteriota > Vicinamibacteria > Fen-336 > Fen-336 > DATMML01. The sequence continues at coordinate 1,740 of DATMQU010000321.1, read as the reverse complement.
GTCCTCCCGGAAGATGACCGAAGAGCTGTCCTCCTCCGAGATGGAGGCGATCTGGGCCAGGGGCATCTGGGAACCGTCGGGGAGCCCGACCATGATCCGCCGGATGTGCTCGACATCCTGCCGGTAGGCCTCCTTCCAGCGCACGACGAGATCGAAGCGCTTTTCCCCCTCAAAGACCTGGGTCGTAACGGACCCGCCGATCGCGGCCTGGACCACGGCCTCCACGTCACCGGTGTTGAGGCCGTAGCGGGCGCATATGGCCCGGTCCGGTACGATCTTGACGCTGGGCTGGCCCAGGGAGCTGAACATCCCCAAGTCCTTCACGCCTCGGACTTCGCCCATGACGGTCACGGCCCCTTCGGCAATACGCTGATTGGCCCGGAGGTCTGGGCCGACGACCTTGACGCTGTTTTCGCCCTTGACCCCCGAGATGGCCTCCTCGACGTTGTCGGAAAGATACTGGGAGAAGTTGAACACGACCCCGGGAAAGTTCTGCTGAAGCTCCCTCGTCATGCCTTCGATGAGCTTCTCCTTGGTGAGCCCGCCCGGCCACTCCTCGGACGGCTTCAGGGGCGCGAAAAGCTCGATGTTAAAGAAACCGGAGACGTCGGTTCCGTCGTCGGGGCGCCCGAGCTGGGACACGACCGTCACCACCTCGGGATGGCTCCGAACCACGCCGCGCATCCGGTCCACGTACCGAGAGGAGGGGCCATAGCCGATCGAGTTCGGCAAGGTGGCACGGATCCACAGATTCCCCTCCTCAAGCTTCGGCATGAACTCGCGGCCGATGAACTGGAAGAGGATGACGCTCAGCACCACCGGCCCGAGCAGATAGAGCAACGCGAGCCGCGAAGTGCGGACTCCGAATTGAAAGAGGGGCTCGTACATCCTGCGGAAATGCCGCATGAGCCAGCTCTCGGTCTCGTAGTCCTGCACCCTCAGGAAGCGCCGGGCGAGGACCGGGGTGAGGGTCATGGCCATGAGGATGGCCCCGCTGATGGAGAACGCGTAGGTGTGGGCCAGGGGCGAGAAGATGACGCCCGACACCCCCGTCATGGTGAAGAGGGGGAGGAAGGCCACGCAGATGATCAGGGTGGAGAAGGCCATGGGGGTGCCGACCTCTGCCGCCGCGGCCGAGATCCGCACACGGAGGGTCCCCGCGGTACGGGTGCCCAGATGGCGGACGATGTTCTCTATCATGATGACCGTCGAGTCGATGATGATCCCGAAGTCCACCGCGCCCAGGGAGATGAGGTTGGCGGGCGTGCCCGTTGCCACCATGCCGCAGAAAGCCGCCAACAGGGCGAGGGGAATATTGACGGCGGCAATGAGACCGGCCCGGGTGTGGCCAAGGAAGAGCAACAGGATCAGGATCACCAGGCCCATGCCGAGGAGGAGGTTCTCGAGGACGGTGTGGGTCGTGGCGGCCACGAGGTCCCCACGGTCGTAGTAGGGCTCGAGGTCCATGCCGGGCGGAAGGAGGTGATACTTCCGGATGATCTCAATCCGCTCGTGGATGCCCTTGAGGGTGGGGGCCGTCTGGCCTCCATACCGCATGAGGACGATCCCCTGGACCACGTCGGCCTCGCCGTCATGGCCGACTTTCCCCAGGCGCGGCTTCGGGCCCACCGCGACATCGGCGACGTCCCGCACATGGATGGGCACGCCCTTCTGAACGGCGGTGACGATGCCGCCGATATCCTCGACGGAGCGGATGAGCCCCAGGCCCCGGACGTCGAA
>DATMQU010000320.1:0-3861 GCA_035566715.1 Vicinamibacteria bacterium | reverse complement strand
CGATACGTCGCTCTGCCGTGCGCTCAAAGGCTCGGATTCTACCAGTGAAACGCGGAGGGGCAGAAGGCCCGCCCGGCCCGTCACGTCGGCTGTGCTATCCTGCGCGCTCCATGATCGAGATCCCGGTCGAGCTCGGGGAGAGGCGGTACCCCATAGCGATCGGCCACGGCCTGGCCCAGATGCTGCCCGACCTCTTGGGTCCGCTCGCGAGCCGCCGCATGGTGCTCGTGTCCAGCCGCCGGGTCTGGAGCCTGCACGGTCACCGGCTGGAGAAGCCGCTCGCGGCCCGGGGGCGGGTGAGCCGGGCCCTGATTCCGGACGGCGAGCGCTACAAGTCCCGGGCCACCCTCGACACCTTGCACGACGCCTTCGTGGAGGCCGGCCTCGGCCGCGACGGCTTGGTGGTGGCGGTCGGAGGCGGGACGGTGGGCGACCTCGCCGGCTTCGCCGCCGCTACCTACATGCGGGGAGTGCCCTGGGTCGTGGTGCCCACGACTCTTCTCTCCATGGTGGACAGCGCGGTGGGGGGCAAGGTCGGGATCAACCATCCCCGGGGCAAGAACCTGATTGGCGCGTTCCATCAGCCCCGGGCCGTGGTGGCCGACCCCGCCTTCCTGGAGACGCTGCCACCGCGCGAGGTGCGCAGCGGCACCTACGAGATCCTGAAGTGCGGGATCATCGCGGACCGGGCGCTTTTCAAAGCCGTGCTGAAAGCCCCCCCCGAGCTTCGGGGCTGGGGCCGGGTGGAGATCGAGAGCGCGGTGGCCTCGGCCTGCCGGATCAAGGCGGAGGTGGTGGAGAAGGACGAGCACGAGAACGGCCTGCGCCGCGTGCTGAACCTGGGCCACACCCTCGGCCATGCCCTGGAGGCTGCCACCGGCTACCGCCGCTTCACCCACGGCGAGGCCGTGGGCTGGGGCCTCCTGGGCGCGGCCTGGATCGCGCGCCAACGCGGCCTCCTGGCCCCCGCCAACTTCGACGCCATCGCCTCCGCCGTCGACCACCTCGGCCCCCGGCCCCGGGTCTCCGACCTCTCCCCCGAGCGCATCCTGGAGGCGGCCTCCCGCGACAAGAAGGCGCGGGGGGGGCGGCTCGTGTTTGTGTTGCCTACCAGCGTGGGCCGGGTGGTCATGCGGGGCGATGTGGCGAAGACGGAGGTTCGCCGGGCCCTGAAGGTCATGGCCGCCCGCGAGGCCCTGCTCGGCTGAGGGTCAGGCCTGATCGCTCATCAGCAGCATGAGCACCGCCTTCTGCACGTGCAACCGGTTCTCGGCCTCGTCGAAGACCACGGACTGGGGGCCGTCGATGACCTCGGCCGCCACCTCCTCGCCGCGGTGGGCGGGAAGGCAGTGCATGAAGACGGCCTGGGGGGAGGCGGCGGCCATCATCTCCGCCGTGACCGTGAAGCCGTCGAAGGCCTCCCGCCGCGCCTCCGCCTCGGCCTCCTGGCCCATCGACGCCCAGACGTCGGTATAGATCACGTCCGCTTCCGCCACCGCGGAAAAGGCGTCGGACGTGACCTCGGGGCCGGGGACACCCAGCTTCTGGGCCTCCCGGGTGGCGCTCTTGACGACGAGCTGGTTGGGCTCGTAGCCCGCGGGAGAGGCCACGCTCATGCGCAGCCCCAGCTTCACCGCCCCGAACATGAGCTCGTGGCAGACGTTGTTGCCGTCGCCGACGTAGGCGATCTTCAGGCCTTCCAGGCTTCCCCGCTGCTCACGGAGGGTGAAGTAATCGGCTAGGGCTTGGCAGGGGTGGAGCAGGTCGGAGAGGCCGTTGATGACGGGCACCGTGCTGTGCCGGGCCAGGTCCAAGATGTCCTGGTGCGAAAAGACCCGGGCCACGATGCCATCCACGTATCGAGAGAGGACGCGGGCCGTGTCCGCGATCGTCTCCCCGCGGTGGAGCTGGATATCGTTCGCACTGAGGAACAGGGCCGTTCCCCCCAGCTCGAACATCCCCACCTCGAAGGAGACCCGGGTGCGGGTGGACGCTTTCTGGAAGATCATGGCCAGAGACTTGCCCTGGAGGACTCCCCCATAGGCCGGGGGGTCCGCCTTCACCTGGGCGGCCAGATCGAACACTTCGCCGAGCTCGTCCCGCGAGTAGTCCTTGAGGGAGACCAAGTGCTTCTGGTGCATGGGATTAGAAGTTCCTCGCGGCGTCCTTAAGGTTGGGCTTGCCGCTCGCGTGGAACTCCTGGCCGACCCGCAAGGAGAGCTCACAGCGCGGGATGAACCAGCGCCGATCGACGGACCGGGCGATGATCATGGGGGAGCTCTCGTCCGGCTCCGGCGGATGGCGCCATTTTTTGATGTTCGGCATCGGAGCGGCGGTAGAGGCTGCCGCGCCGGAGGCGGGATCGTCGCGGAAAATGGTGTGGAACGTGTGGAAGTCGCGGCCCGCGGCTCCCCTGATGATACTCAGGACGCTCAAGCTGTCTCTCCTTTTCCGCTGCGCCCGCTCATCATAAGGGCCGCCTTCCCGGCGAGTCAACGAGAGAAGGATGTGCTTCAATGGGAGCGGCATGCGAATCGCGGCCGTCATCCTCGCCGCCGGCGAAGGGCGGCGCATGGGGGGGCCCAAGGCCCTCTTGCGAGTGGGGGCATCCACGTTCTTGGCCCGCACCGCTGCCCTCCTCGCCCGTCCCGGGGTGGCGATCCGGATTGCCGTGCTCGGCCACGAGGCGGACTGTGTCGTCGCGGAGAGCGGGATCCCGGAAGAAGTGACGATCGTTCACAACCCCCGTTACCGCGAGGGCATGCTGACCTCGGTCCTCGCGGGGCTGGGGGCGGCGGAGGCGGCGGGGGCGGATGCGGTGCTGCTGCATCCCGTCGACCATCCGCGGGTGGGGACGGCCACCATCGATCGCGTGGTCAGCGCTCTGGAGGGGGGGGCCAAGATCGTGGTGCCGAGCTTCCAGAACCGACGCGGCCATCCGGGCGGCTTCGCCCGCGCGATCTGGACGGAGTTGCGCGGAGCCTCCCCTGACCGCGGCGCCCGCGCGGTCCTTGCGGATCACCCCGCCTGGGTGGTCCACGTGGAGGGAGATGCCGGCTGCGTGGCCGGCGTGAACACCCCCGAGGACTACGAGCGCCACCTCCGCTGAGTGGCAGGAGGATCTGTGACCACTCGGTCGGGCTCGGCGGTCCTTGGCGTGCTAGTTCTGGGCGTCGCCGCCGCAGCTCTCATCGGAAATTGCGGAGGCAGCACGTCCTCACCCTCCCCCGTCGCCGGCGCTACCCCAACCCCCACGCCCGCGCCCCTCACACCTTTAACGCCGGTTCCCGTAGCGCCCCAGCCCACCCCGAGCCCCGGCTCGCCCAACCCGACTCCGACGCCCACCACCCCGGCGAGTTCGATCACCATCACGATTGTGGGTCTCATGGGTTACTCCCCGAACCCGGCGAACGTTCGGGTTGGACAGCAGATCTTTTGGCACAATGCCGACACGCTCACCCTTCCGGGGCACACCGCCACCAACCACGGCGCGGGAGCCTTCAACACCGGGCTGATTGCCCCGGGGGGAACATCAGGCGTGCCAATCACGATGAGCACTCCCGGGACATTCACCTACATTTGTGACATCCACACATCTATGGTCGGGACGCTCAACGTCACTCCCTAGGTGGGGATGCGCGAGCCCGGTGTTGACGCGGCTCACGCCCTAAGCCCTCGCCCCTTGACGCGGCGCTCCTGGCCCTGGGGGTCCAGGTGGTGTGCGGGAGTGCGGATTTGCCCGCGGACTCCTCTTAACGGGCAACGGGTGGGGCAGGACTGGCCGGGCATACTCTCCGGTTTTCGCCGCAGTGGCAGGTCAACGCTCTTGCTTCGACCCGCCCTTCCCCACCCTGACCGCGC
>DATMQU010000319.1:0-3715 GCA_035566715.1 Vicinamibacteria bacterium | reverse complement strand
CCTCGAACCCACGGGGACGCCCTCGACCCAACTGCCCGGTGAGGCCGAGGACTTCATCTGGGCTGCCTGGATGACGGCCACCAAGGGCACGACCCCGGCGGAATGCCAATCAATTTTGGGCACAGATAGCTACCGCGTGCGCCGGCTCCTCGCCCACTGGGTTGAAGAGGGGGCTCTTAAGGCCCGGCCGGCCGCTCCCAGCGGCACCGGGGGGTAGCCGTCCCTCCGCTCTTAGGGCACGGCCAGTGGTCCCCGAATGACCGCGGCGGCTTTCCCTTAGTCTCCGGCGGGCGCCGCGTAAACCGAGGAGCGCTGCACGTCCTCGTAGCGGACTTTGCTCGGGTCGAAGGCCTCGAGGGCGGAGAGCAGCCTCGTGAACGTCTGGTCGAAGGAGGGCAGCGTCTTGCGCTGTCGCGTCAGGGGCGTGGTGCGTGCCAGCACGTAGTTCTTCACGAAGGGATGGTTGATCCCTCGTTTCTTCAGGGCCGCCACGACTTTGGCCAAGGCCTCGTCGACGGCGCGGACCTTGTCCGCCCGCTCGATCCGCGTTTCTAAGGTCTCCCCAAGCTTCCCCTTCAGGAACTTGTCGACCCGCTTGAGGATGGGGGCGAAGGCGCCGCCCGCGAAGCGGCGGTTCTCCTCGTAGAGGAGGCCGAGGGTGATGAGGTGGGGGGCCTCGAACTGGAAGGCGTAGTCGTCCTCTCCGCTCTTCGGGTCCTCCTTGGCGAGCCCCCGGTACATCCGGATCACTTCGAGCGACTTCTCCTTCAGGTTGTGGGCCTTTTCCGTGTTCAGGGCCAGGATCTGATACGCCACCTCGGCGTCCGGGATGAGGATCGCGGGCACCCACTCCGCCTTCAGCTTCTCGAGGACGGTGCGGCGGTGGTGGCCGTTGGGCGTCCAGTAGACCCCGGGTTGCGGGGAGACGACCACGATCGGGTCGATGAAGCGGCCCACCTTCCGCACCATCTCCTGCAGCCGCTTCGCATGGGTGGGGGAGAGGTCCCGCTGGTACGGGGTGGCCGCGACTTTCTCGAGCGGAAGGGCGCAGAAGGCCTGCCAGTGCCCCCCCAGGGGCTCGCGATAGACGGCCAGCACGTGACCCCCGTCCTCCTCAACCCGGGCCAGAAGGGCGGCCACGGCCTTGGGCGGCTCGCCGTCTTTGGGCGCGGGCACGTGCGGAGGCTACCACAACCGCCCCCGGTTAGAATTCCCTATAGGAAGGAGCCCTCATGATCGCTTTCCGCCGCGTCCTCTATCGCGCCGCCCTGCTCCTGGTCTTCCTCCAGACGGTGGCGGCCCCCGCCCGGGCCCAGCTCGTCCCCCTCCCGCAAGACCAGGGCGGCAATGGGCTCGGCCTGGCCCTGCGGCGGCTGCCCGTCACCGGCCGCGTGCTGTACGTGACCGCTCATCCCGACGACGAGCACAACGGAGTGCTGGTCCGGCTCTCCCGCGGCCTCGGCCTCCGCACCGGGCTTCTGACCCTGACCCGCGGCGAAGGCGGCCAGAACGCCATTGGCCCCGAGCTCTTCGATGCCCTGGGCGTGCTGCGCACGGAGGAGCTCCTGGCCCTGCACCGCTACGACGCGGTGGAGCAGTACTTCTCGAGGGCCTACGAGTTCGGCTACTCCTTCAGCGTGGAGGAGACGTTCCAGAAATGGGGGCGGGAGGAGACCCTGGGGGACGTGGTGCGGGTCGTGCGAGCGTTCCGGCCGGATGTGATCCTCACCCTCCCCCTCGAGGCGGGGGGGGGCGGCCTCCACCACCAGGCCTCGGCCCGCCTGGCCAAGGATGCCTTCCGGGCCGCCGCCGATCCGGCCCGTTTCCCGGATCAGATCCGGGCGGGACTCCGCCCCTGGCAGGCCCGCAAGATCTACCAGGGAGGGACGGGCGGGTTCCCGGAGAAGATCGGGGGAACGCCGGTGCGCGTCCCGACCGGCGTTTACGACCCGCTGCTCGGCATGTCCTGGCAGGAGTTCGGGAGCCTGGCCCGCTCCAGCCACCGCTGCCAGGGTGCCTCCCAGATCAAGGCCGACCCCGGGCCCGCGGAGGGCGTTTACTACCTCGTGGACAGCGAGCCCAAGGTCCAGGGTCCCGAGAGCGACGTGCTCGACGGCATCGACGCCTCCCTCAAGAGCCTGCTCCGGTTCCGGCCCCCCATGGAGGGAAAGGCAGACTTCTTCGCGCCCGCCCTCGACGCGCTCCAGGCGAAGATCGTGGCCGCGCAGTCGGTCTTCGATGTCCGGTCCCCGGAGAACACGGTGGCGCCCCTGGCCGAGGCCCTGCGGACGGTACACGGGCTCAAGGACGCGGCCAAGGAGCTCCCGGAGGCGGCGCGCTTCGAGCTCGACGACCGCCTGGGTCAGGAAGAGAAGGACCTGCTTTCCGCCCTGGCCTTGGCCCAGGGTCTCGTCTTCGAGGCCCGGGTGGACGACGGGGAAGTCGTGCCTGGACAGACCTTCGGGGTGAGTGTTTCCCTTTTCAACCAGGGAGCGAGGCCGGTGAGCGTCGCGGGGATCGATCTTCGCGCGCCCGCGGGATGGACGGTCCGGCGCACCTCCGGGGAGCCGCCGCCGGTCCTGCCGGGAAGGGAGGGCCTCCGCCAGGCGTTTGCGGTCACGGTGGGGGAGAAGGCGCGCTACTCCCAGCCCTATTGGCATCGCCGCCCCCAGGCGGACCGGTTGGACCTGGACGTTCCCGCGGACGAGACGCTGCCCTGGAGCCCCCCCGACGTCACGGCCTCGCTCCGCTACGGGGTCGCCGGCTTCACGGGCCCCCTGGAGACGGCGGCCCTTTGGCGCTACGAGGGGCCGTTCGTGGGAGGCGAGAAGCAGCACGTCCTCGAGGTCGTGCCCGCGCTCTCCGTGCGGCTCTCCCCCGAGATCGCGATCCTTCCCCTAGGGACCACGCCCCGCCGCGAGTTCCGCGTCTCCGTGCGGAACAACGACAAGGGGGCGGCCGCGGTCAAGGTGCGGCTGGAGGGACCCTACGCCATCCAGCCTCCCGAGGCCCCGCTCGACTTCCGCTACGAGGGCGAGGAGATCGCGGCCCGCTTCTTCGTGAGTCCCCCCCCCGGCTTCCGCGAGGGCGAGGTCGCGCTCAAGGCGGTGGCGGTCCGCGGGGGGCAGGAGTTCCGGGAGGGCATCCAGGCCGTGGCCTATGACCACATCCAGGAGCGCCACCTCGTGCGGCCCGCGGCGGCCCGGCTCTTGGGCCTCGACGTCCGCGCCCTGCCCGGCGCGAGCGTGGGCTATGTGGTGGGCCCCGGCGATGCCGGACCCGACGCATTGCGCCAGCTCGGCGTGCCCGTGAGCCTCCTCGGCCCCGACGACCTGGCCTACGCCGACCTCTCGACCTACACCACGATCGTGACGGGCATCCGGGCCTACGAGGTGCGCGAGGACCTGAAGGCCTACAACCATCGGCTGATGGCCTATGTGGAGGGGGGAGGGCACCTGGTCGTGCAGTACAACCGGGCGCCCTTCAACTTCCTGCCCGGCGCGCCCCCGGGGCAAGGGTCGGCGGACAGCCCCTACGTGCCCTATCTCGCCCGCGTCACGTCCAATCGGATCACGGACGAGACGGCACCGATGAGGGTCCTCGTCCCCGAGCACCCGCTCCTCACCACCCCCAACCGCATCGGGGCGCGGGACTGGGAGGGCTGGGTGCAGGAGCGCGGGATCCAGTTCCTGGAGGCCCGCGATCCCCGGTATGT
>DATMQU010000318.1:0-15134 GCA_035566715.1 Vicinamibacteria bacterium | reverse complement strand
GTTCTTGGGGAAAACACCCACGATGCGGTCCACGGTCTTGGCGGCGTCGATGGTGTGCAGGGTGGAGAGGACCAGGTGACCGGTCTCCGAGGCCTCCAGCGCGATCGAGATCGTCTCCACGTCCCGCATCTCGCCCACCAGGATGACCTTGGGGGCCTGACGGAGGGCGGCCCGGAGAGCGAGGGCGAAGGTCTGGGTGTCTGAGCCCACCTCGCGCTGGTTGATGGTCGCCTTCTGGTGGGGGTGGAGGTACTCGATGGGGTCCTCGATGGTGATGACGTGGATGCTCTCTTCGCGGTTGATCTTGTTGATGATGGCGGCGAGGGTGGTGGACTTTCCGGAGCCGGTCGGCCCCGTCACCAGGACAATCCCGTTCCGCTCCCCCGCGATCTCGTTGAGCTGGAGCGGGATCCCCAGCTCCTCGATGGTGGGCACCTTGTTCGGGATCACCCGCAGCGCAATCGAGAAGCTGCCGCGCTGGGAAAACACGTTGGCGCGGAAGCGGGTCCGGCGGGCCAGGCTGTAGGAGAGGTCCACCGAGCCTGTCCGCACCAGCTTGTCCGCGTTGTCGCGCTTGCCGGCCAGGAGCCGCATCGCGATCAGCTCCGTATGGTAGGGGAGCAGGCGCTCGATGCCCGCGAAAGACACCGGCCGGAGGGCTCCGTCCACCTCAACCTGGGGCGGCCGGCCGACGGATAGGTTGAGGTCCGAGATGCCGGGGGCGGCGTCCAGCATGGCCTCGAGCAAAGGGTCTACGTCGAAGTAAGCCATACCTGGGCCTCCGGGGGCGGCGATCATAGCACGGCTCTTCTCCTTGATCGACGCCGGTCGACTGACCCACTTCCCGAGGCGACGATCCATTGACAGGCGAACCCCGCCCGTGCCTATGCTGGGGCGGCTTGCTGGAGACCATAGATCTCGGCCGGAGCCTATCCCGCACGCGCTACCAGAAGGTGTTTCCGGGTCTGCAGGAGCAGATCCGCCAGCTCCAGTACCGGCTCCGGGATACGGAGATCCCCACCCTGGTCTTGTTCGAGGGCTGGGACGCGGCGGGGAAGGGAAGCGTGATCCAGCGCCTGACGGGGCGCCTGGACCCCCGCGCCTTCCGAGCCTATCCCGGCTCCCCGCCCTCCGACCTGGAGCGGCGGTACCACTGGCTCTGGCGCTACCAGATCCGCCTTCCCGAGGACGGGCAGATGGCCCTTTTCGACCACTCCTGGTACGGACGCGTGCTCGTGGAGCGGGTCGAGAAGGTGGTGAAGAAGAAGGTGTGGCGCGAGGCCTACGAGCAGATCAACGCCTTTGAGCGCTGGCTCGCCGACGACGGCCAGGTCCTAGTCAAGTTCTTCTTTCACCTCTCCCGCGCCGAGCAGGGCCGACGGCTCAAAGAGATGAAGAAAGACCCCCTGCAGCGTTGGAAGGTGGCCAAGGAGGACTGGCGCCGCAACCGGCATTACGACCAGTGGGTGGAGGCGGTGGAGGATATGTTGACCCGCACGGACACCCCCTATGCCCCGTGGACCATCGTGGAGGCCACCGACGCCCGTTGGGCGCGGGTCAAAGTTTTCGAGACGCTCATTCGACGGATGGAGGACACCCTCCGCCGCCGGCAGGAGACCCCGGCCGCGGTGAGCCGCACCCGCCTGGCCGCAGAGGCCACCCGCCCCGAGCGCGCGCGGCGGGAGCAGGAGGGGCTGGCAAGGGCGCGGTCCGTCGCCCAGGAGGCGGGCTTGCCGGTAGAAGAGGGCGGCGGTGCTTGAGAGCGTCGATCTCGGCAAGCGGCTGGGCGAGCGCGCCTACCAGACCCGCATCGCCACCCAACAACTCCGACTGCGCGGGCTCCACTTCCAGATGTACGACCACCAGGTCCCGGTCCTGGCCGTGTTCGAGGGTTGGGATGCGGCCGGCAAGGGCGGGGCCATCAAGCGGGTCACGGAGACCCTGGAGCCGCGGGGCTTCACGGTGTCGTCGTTCTCCGCCCCCCGGGGGGAGGAGACGTCCCATCATCATTTATGGCGATTCTGGCGGGCGGTCCCCCGGGCTGGCCACCTCGGCGTCTTCGACCGCTCCTATTACGGCCGGGTCCTGGTGGAGCGCGTGGAGGGCTTCTGCTCGGTGGACGAGTGGAAGCGGGCTTACCGCGAGATCAACGAGTTCGAAGCTCATCAAGCCTCCTTTGGCATGGTGATCCAGAAGTTCTGGCTGCACATCTCGAGGGAGGAGCAGCTCCGCCGCTTCCGCGGCCGCGAGCGCGACCTATTCCGCTCGTACAAGCTGACCGCCGAGGACTGGCGTAACCGCGCACGCTGGGGCGACTACGCGGAGGCGGCGGAGGAGATGCTGGCCCGGACATCCACTCCCTACGCCCCCTGGACGGTGGTGGAAGCCAACGACAAGCTCCACGCCCGGCTTAAGGTCGTGAAGACGCTGGCCGACGCGGTGGCGAGGGCGCTCGGCTAGAGCGGAGGGGCAGATGGCCCTTTGTCAGGGCGTCGTTCAGCCCACCGAGCGGCCCTTCCCCGATCCCTATGTTAGAATGGATATGTGATAAATTCGGGGGTTGTCGTGCACCTGGATGTCGCTGATGCCATTGTCTTTGCGAGCGAAGACTGGCTTCAGTTGGCGCAGGGCAACGATGGCCAGATGCCGCTCGCGGCCGCTGTCTTTGGTCGATGCTTCTTCGACTTTGCGCCCGAGTCGCACCTTTTCCCTCTCTTCGAAGTGGTGTTTCGGCGCGTCCGGAGGACCGGACAGCCGATTCGCATTCCCTTCACTTCCGAGTCTTTAAGCGAACGGCGCCACATGGAGATAGAAGTCCTGCCCCTCGAAGGGGGTGGGCTGGAGTGCCGGTATCACACCGTGCTGGTCGAGGGACTGGGACCGGGAACGTCCTCGGAGGGCGCCCGGCCTCAGCCGCTGCTGACCCTGTGCAGCTGGTGCAAGAAGGTGCAGCTGCCGGACGGCACCTGGGTGGAAGTCGAGGCCGCGGCACAGCGACTGGAGTTCTTCCTCGGGGAGGCTCCGCAATTGACCCATGGGATCTGCTTCCCGTGCAAGGACGCGCTCTGGGCGAGCCTCACGGTGGCCGAGCAGCCGTAAGGGCCGGCGCGGCCCGCCCGCGGGTGGGTTTATGCACGCCCCGTGCGCCAGGGTCCAAGCGATCATGCCGTTGGGGCATGGCTGGCGCGCGAGAGGAGACCCTGGCCGGAGGCAAGAAAGGGTGCTGAGGAGAGGTCACTACTTCCAATACGATGCTCCCGAGGGCTGGGCGGAGGCGGTGAAGGACAGCCGCTACGTCTACCGGGGAGCACGCAACGAAGAACTCACAATCTCCACGACAATCGACGACGCGCAAGCGATGTCACCCACGCGGTCGAGCGCGGGGGAGCAGCGCCTGCAGGCGGCGCTCCGAGTGGCCAAGCAAGGGATGAAGCGAGCGGGCCTGAAGATCTTCAAGCCGCTCTTTCGCGACGAAGGAGCCTCGGACCTCCCCTGTTGGACGGTCCTCGCACGGACCCTGGACGGTGCGATCCTCTTTGCGACCGCCATCCTCCAGGCTTCCGGTGGCCTCATGCTGGTTACGTTCGAAGCGCCCTTTGGGCCGGAGGCCCTCTCGGTCCTAGGGACGTTTCTGAAGAGCGTGCGTGAGCCAACGCACTGATCGACGGAATAGGGAAACCTCGGCATATTTTGACCGGCTCTTGATCTGACGAGTCGTCCCCGGCCCCGGCGGCCTTGGTGGTGGCGGGGAGCCGAAACCCAGGTATCGGTGAGGTGAGCCCGAGAAGGAGGACGCAATGAAGGTGCCTTGGTCAAGCGGTGTGATCTGGGGCCTGCTTGTCGCATCCAGCCTGTTCCCGGCCTGCTCGCGTAAAGCCACGGAGTCGCCCAAACACGCGGTCGCGGACATGGAAACGCCCGCCGCCACCCCCGAGCCGACCGTGACGGCGGCCATGCTCATGAAGGCCAAGGTGACGGATGAGGACTACATGAAGGCCATCGCCATCTTGGAGGCCGCGGACGTGATCGCGGACGTGGAGCAGGCGGTCAAGAACGGGGATCGCCGGCTCTTTGGGCTCCGGGGAGCGGTCCTGGACGCGCCGGGAGTCGAGGGGGACCGGCAGAACCTCCCCAAGGGCTGCCGCGTGGTGGCCGTGGCCGGCACCACCGACAACCCGGGGACAAAGTACCAGCAGCGCTTCCAAATGCTGACCCGAATGTACGTCGCCAAGTACAACCCCCTGCTCATTGCGAGAGTGCGCTAGCCGGATCTCGGGGCACTGTCGTCTCGACCCCTCCCCCGCGGGGACGCCCCGCGGTCAGCCGAACGATAGCGGCTTGGTGCCGTAGGGCTTGGAGCTCTGCGCCACGGGAGAGCGGGACTCCCGTGGCCGATGTGCGACGAGGAGGCTTCGGTGGCGAGAACCGTTCCGGCCGCGCTTGGCCTGCGCGTGCACTCGGGCTGGGCGGCGCTGATCGTGGTGGGCGGATCGCCCCGGGCGCCCGAGATCAGCGCGCGGCGCCGCATCGAAATGGCGGATCCCCAAATGCCCGGATCACAACAGCCCTACCACGCGGCGGAGGGCCTTGAGCTCGGCAAGGCGGCGGCCCTGCTGAAGCGTTTCCGGGAGACGGCCCAGGGGATGGCCGAGCGGGGCCTGGGGGAGGTCGTCGCGGAGGCCCGCGAGCGCGGCCAGGGGATCGTGGGCTGCGGCATCCTCCAGAGCTCGGGCCGGGGCGGGTCAAGCCTGGCCACCACCCTGGCCTCGCACGCCCTCATTCACACCGCGGACGGGAACCACTTCCGCGACGCGCTCAAGAGCGCGAGTGAGCATCTTGACCTTCCGGTGTTGGAGGTTCGCGAGCGCGAGCTCCTGGGGCGGGCTTCCCTCACGCTCGGTCTCTCGCCAAAAGAAGTTGGCCGGGAGCTCGTCGAGCTGGGCCGATCGCTCGGGCCCCCCTGGACTCAAGACCAGAAATACGCGGCGCTTGTGGCCCGGCTGGTCCTGGTCGGCCGGCGGCCCTAGCTCGGGAGACCCCGGGCGGCCGTTCGTGTCGCTGAGGGCTCCCGGACCCAGCTAGTGATGGATCGCGTAGAGCTTCCTCAGGTAACAGTTGGGGTGGCGGTGAAAAATCGCCGTTCCCACCGTTGTCCGCGGTTCGGAGGCGTCGAGCCGAAGGTGACAATGGTCACAGGTGACGACGTCGGTGTCCCCGCCGTCGTCAGGATCCGGGATTGTGATGCCCGTCGTGCTCATGACACCCTCGGTAGCGCCTTGAACCTCGCCCACTCCTCATGATCAAGGACGCTAGCCGGGGAGGGGACGGACGTGCGGGCCCTCACAGCCCGAGGTCCGATTGCGCACTCGTCCCATGGCGCTCGCGGGGTAACGTAAGGGCGGCGGTCGAGCCCAGAAGCCTGCCCCGGACTGGGCGAGGCCAGGCCGGCCGGACGCCCCTCAGAGGCGCCGGGGCCCCTGCAGGATCCGGGCTGGCAGGAGGATGACGCCTTTCACCAGACCCAGGACGCCCTCCACGGCGAACCCCACCAGGCGAAACGGGATCAGCAGCAGCCAAACGAGGGGATAGAGCACGAGCGCCAGCAGGGCCAGCGGCCAGCACAGGAAGAGCAGCAGGCACCACAGCAGAAATTTAGTCACCCTCACCCCCGGGTTTCGATCCCTCGAACCCTATTACGCCCCCGGCGGCCGGGGAGTTCCGGTATTACGCCCCCGGTGGCCGGGGAGTTCCGGCCGGCACGCCTCGTCTTGGGAGGGGAAGTGCTACGATCCCCTCCTGGTCCAACCAGCTCGTTCTGGAGGCCTGACCCATCCCGGGGTCAGCGGAGAAATCATGCGCTATGCCTTCCTAACCGAGACCTACGGGACGGAGCGCCTCAAGGTGCTCGGGGTATGGGCGATGTTCCGGGACCAGGACCTCTCCGTCCGTCCCCATTCGGCGGACAATCGCGGCCGCAGCGTCCAAGAACAGATGGTTCACCAGTGCGTGAGCGAGAACCTCTGGTTTCGAAAACTGCTTGGCATCGACGTCGGCGCACGGCCCCTGCCGGAGGCGGAGACGCGGCTCGGGTTCCTCCGGGAGTACGCCCGGGATTCCGCCCGCCGCCTCCTGGCCCTGCGTGGGCAGGGCGACGGGTGGTGGGAGGAAGTGGTGCCCTTTTTTGAAGTCGAACGGCCTCGGACCTGGATCATGGTGCGGCGGGTGGCCCACACTGCCCATCACCGGGGTCAGCAGACGGCCCTCCTGCGCATGCTGGGGCGGGATCTGCACAGCAC
The DNA here is from genome assembly GCA_035566715.1 of Vicinamibacteria bacterium. Taxonomy (GTDB): domain Bacteria; phylum Acidobacteriota; class Vicinamibacteria; order Fen-336; family Fen-336; genus DATMML01. The sequence goes on along the minus strand of DATMQU010000318.1, from coordinate 8,838 downwards.
CTATGGCCCCACCGCCGACACGGGGGGCCTGATGCAGCAGCAGGCCCCGACGATCTACGCCTATCCGGACGAGGAGGGACTCCTCGCGGGGGAGGAGTCGGGGGGACGAAAGACGAGGCTCCCGGGGCCGGGCCCGACGCCACCGACGGAGAGGCCCCGCGGCTGAGACCGGATGCTTCCTGAACCCACCCTCGTCCGCCTTGCTACCCAGCTCGAGGTCCTTCCTTCCCTCCTCGGGGAAGCGAGGCCCGCGCTACTGACCTGGAGGCCGCCCACGGGAAAGTGGTCGGCGCACGAGAACCTCGCCCACCTGGCCCGGCATCATGAAATCCTCCGGGAGCGGCTGGGCCGGATCCTGGGGGAGGAGCGTCCGCAGCTGGCGAGGTATCGGGCGGAGGAGGATCCGGAATGGCCCTGCTGGTCCGCCCTTCACACCGACGAGGTACTCTCCCGAATGCGACGTCTCCGGGGGGAGATCCTCGGCCGCATCCGGGAGCTCTCGCCCGCCCAGCTCGCGCGCGTTGGCGTTCATCCCCTTCTCGGAGAGATGGCCATCCCCGAGTGGTTGGAGTTCTTCCTTCTCCACGAGGCGCATCATCTCTACGTCGTCATGATCCGGTTGGGGGAAGCGAGAAAAGCCCTCGCCGCCGACGCCTAGGGCCTCTCGTCGAAGCCGTAGAGAAGCTCGGCCCGCCCCGGGGCCGGGTGCGCCCGGATGAAGACCCCGAAGGCAATGGACGCCGCTTCCCCGGCCAGGACCTCGGCGGGAGAGCCCTCGGCCGCGATTCGTCCCCCGTGGAGCAGGGCCATGCGCCCGGCCCAGGCCGCGGCGCGCTGCAGGTCGTGGACCACGGCCAGGACCGCGAGCCCCCGCGAGCGCGCCTCCTCCAGGACGCGGAAGAGGGCGAGCTGGTGACCGATGTCCAGATGGGCGGAAGGCTCGTCGAGCAGCAGGACCTCCGGCTCCTGGGCCAGTCCACGAGCCAAGGCGGCGAGTTGGCGCTCCCCGGCGGAAAGGGTGCCCAGCCGACGCCGCGCGAGGGGGGCGATACCCGTCCGCTCCAGGGCCCGCGCCACCGCGGCGCGGTCGCCGGCGGTCAAGGGGAGGAACGGCCCGCGGTGCGGGTAGCGCCCCAGGGCCACGCGGTCCTCCACGGTCAGAGCGGGGGGGCCTTCCTCCTCCGGGGTCACCAGGGCCACGTGCCGGGCGAGGGCGTCCCGGGCCCACGCGCGCAGGGGCCGGCCGTTCAGCTCCACGACGCCCCCGGAAGGGGGGAGAAGCCCGGCCACCGTCCGCACCAGCGTCGACTTGCCGGCGGCGTTGGGTCCCACCAGGGCCAGCGACTCCCCCGCCCCCAGGGCCAGGCTCACCCCATGGAGCACCTGCCTCGAGCCGCGCACCACGGAGAGATCGCGCGCCTCCAGCCGCGTCCTCACGAGCGCCCCTCCTGTCCGCGCAAGGCGAGAAGGAAGTAGGGCGCGCCCACCAGGGCGGTGAGCGATCCCAGGGGCAGGTCCAGGCGATCGCTGATCGTGCGTGCCGCCAGGTCAGCCACCACCACCAGGATGGCTCCGGCCAGGAAGGCGGCCGGGAGGAGATGACGGGCCAGGGGCCCGACGAGCGGCCGCAGGGCATGGGGGGCGACGAGGCCCACGAAGGGCACCGCGCCCGCGAGGGCGGTGGCCGGCCCGGCGATCAGGGAGGCCAGGCAGAAGACGGCCATGCGCGTGGCGTGGACGGGGAGGGCGAGGGACGCCGCCTCGTCTTCACCGAGCGAGAGCACGTCCAGGGGACGGGCGAGAACGACAAGGAGCGCGGAGCCGATCAGGATGAAGCCCGCCCCCAAGCGGAGGTGCTCCCAGGTACGCCCCTCCAAGCCGCCCGCCAACCAGAAGAGGACGGTCCGCACCCGGAACTCTTCGGTGGCCACGAGGAGCATGGAGGTGCCCGCCCCGGCCAGGGCGGAGACCGCGAGCCCGGTCAGGAGGAGCCCGTGCAGCGTGGGGCGGCCCCCGAGGTGGGCCAGGGCATAGACGCCCAAGACCGCGGCCATGGCTCCCGCGAAAGCGGAGAGGGGCAGGGCCAGGAAGACTTGGTGCGCCCACCCCAGGTTCACCGCGAGCACCGCCCCCAGGGCCGCGCCCGAGCCCACGCCGAGCAGGCCCGAGTCCGCCATCGGATTGCGGAAGAGCGACTGCAGGGCGGTTCCCACCACGGCCAGGCCCCCCCCCACGAGGGCGGCGATGAGGACACGGGGCAAGCGCACCGACCAGAGTATGGCCTCGCCCGCCGGGGTCAGGGGGCGGAGGCCGAGCAGGGAGCTCAGGGGCAGCGATACGCTGCCGACGGCCACGGCCACGAGGATGGTCAAGGGCAGCAAGGCGCCGAGCACGGCGAAGGCCAGTCGCCGTCGACCCGGCTCGCTCACGGGAGGGCCCGCGGTACGCGGTCCGGGTGCAGGGCGTGGCCGAGATACCAGCAGGCCTCGGCCGCGTGGTGGCTCAGGGTCACGAGCAGCTCGGTCGGCATTTCCACGACGCGTCCTTCCCTCACCGCGCGCATCCGGGAGAGGAGGGGATGCTCCTTGAGCGACGATGCTGCGCCTTCCCAAGTCCCGACCAGGATCACGTCCGGGTCGGTCAGGAACGCGCGCTCCGCGCCGACGGGCATGATACCTTTGAGGCCGAGCTCCCGCCCCACGTTCCTCCCCCCCGCGGCTTCGATGAGGGCGTCGAAGGCCGTTCCCTCCCCCGCCGAGTGGGGATCCGCCCAGTAGAGCACGCGCGGAGGTGCCGCGCCGGAGAGCCGGCGCGAGAGCTCAGCGAGCACCGCGTCGTAGCGGGCGGCGAGTCGGGCCGCGGCCTCGGGGGCGCCCACCGCCCGCCCGAGGTCGAGGAGGGCGGCGCGGTAGCCGGCAAGCGAGTTGAGACCGGTCATCCGGTGGTGGCGAAGGCCCGAGCCCTCCAGCAGGTGGAGGAAGTCGGCGTCGGTATACTCCGACACCACCACGAGGTCGGGGGCTAGCGCCACTAGGCGCTCCAGGTTGGACTTCTGGAATCGGTAGGCGGAGGAAGGGACGCGGCCGGCCACGTTGGACATGTGGGGGTCGTCGGCCCAAGCGGTCACCGCGACCAGACGGTGGGGGGGGAGGATCTCCACCAGTATCTCGTCGGCGGTCAGGTTCAGGGAGGCGACGCGCGCGGGGGGCTCCACCGCCCGGGCGGGAGCGGGCAGGAGAAGCAGGGCGAGAAGGCCTTCCTTCATGGGGGCACGGGGTCCGCGGAGAGAGGGCACCTGACCGCGGGCACACCTTCCCCCACCCCGCGCCCAATGTCAATCCTGCAGAAGCGGAGGCAGTGGGTCAGCCGGAGCGGGGGCGGGGCGCGTTAGACTAGCGGCCCTGTGGAGCCGCTGACCACTTTCGGGCTCGTTGCCGTCACGGCGATGCTGGTGACTTATGCGCTGGAGATGCGCAGCCACTGGTTCATTCTTGCCTTCGCGGCATCATGTGCCCTTGGCTCGGTCTACGGATTCCTGCAAGGTGCTTGGCCCTTCGGCATCATCGAGGCCATCTGGTCGGTGGTGGCGTTTCGACGCTGGGTTCTTGCTCGGCCGCCAAACTGACCCCCCACCGAAGCCGGATACGGCGTCAGTTTGAACGGGGGCGCTCTTTGCCCAACTTGACGAGTCCAACGAGGATATACCCCAGTCCGGCAAGCAAGGACCCGACTCCGACGACAAGCATCATCAGCTCCGTCGTGGTTGCGCACGGGCCCATGCGCCAAAGCGCCCCGCCAAGAAAGGCGAAACCGACACCCAGAAAGATCAGGCCACGCTTGAGCATGACTCCGGCCGGATAGTATGAGACGGGTTGGGTAAGGCGTCCACGATCCCCTTCGTGTTGCGAAAAGGATTCGTCAATTGGATCCCCCGCCGCTGCCGGAGAGAGAGCAAGCGCAAAAAGTCTTGCATCGGGTCTCGGGCTTCGTGGTAGGCTCCTGGCTCCATAGATTCCGCCGGACGCTGATTCGTGGAGTCCGGCTGTGTTGGGTCCCCGCCATCTCGCGGCGAGGGAGAGCGACTCATTGCTTTCGGTGGGAACGCGAAGAGGAGCCCTCGTCCGGAGAGGAGGCGTGCCATCCGGAGAGCGGGGGGGGAGACGGATCCGCCCTCGCCGCGCGGCCCGGAGGAGTTGATGGCGATCACCGTGCACGTGCCCGGCTACCTCTGCGACTTCACGGGAGGGAGGAGTCTAGTCCCGCTCGAGGCCACGCCCGCGACCGTGGGCGAGGCGCTCCTGGCCCTCGCCGCCCTCCACCCCGAGGTGCGGGACCAGGTCATGAACGAGCAGGGGCAAGTGCGGCCCCACGTCAACGTGTTCGTGGGCCGGCAGAGCATCCTCCACACGGGCGGCCTCCGAACCCCCCTCGGAGACGGGGCCGAGCTCTACATCCTTCCCGCGGTGAGCGGCGGGTAGCCCCGGCCCACCCTCCTCGCTACTCGCGATCTTGCGCCCCCCAACCTGGGCGGGCTATGCTCGCGTTTGTGATCCTGGCCGGCCTCCTCCTCGCCGCCGCCGCCATCCCGGAGCCGAACGTCAGCAACTCTGTGGTCCTGCTCCAGGTGTACCGCTCCCGCTACGACTGGAGCCTGCCCTGGCGCATGGAGCCGGTGGAGACCGCGCTCGGCAGCGGATTCCTCATCGACGGCGGGCGCATCGTGACCAACGCCCATGTGGTGAGCGACGCCCGGCAGATCCTGGTCCGGCGCCCCGAACAGGCCGATCCCTATGTCGCCACCGTGGAGGCGGTGGGCAACGACTGCGACCTGGCCGTGCTGAGGGTGGCGGACCCGGCCTTCACGGCCGGCATGCGGCCCCTCGCCCTCGGGGACGTGCCCCGCTCGGGCAGCCGGGTCCTCACCTACGGGTTCCCCCTGGGCGGCCACGATGTCTCCTCCACCGCGGGCATCGTCTCCCGGGTGGAGTCGCGGGGGTACGTCCACAGCGGCATCGACGCTCACCTCGTGGTCCAGACGGACGCCGCCATCAACCCCGGCAACAGCGGGGGTCCGGTGGTGCAAGACGGCCGGGTGGTGGGGGTCGCCTTCCAGGGCTTCCCCGGCTTCGAGAACATGGGCTTCTTCATCCCGATTCCCGTGGTCAAGCACTTCCTGAAGGATCTCGAGGACGGGCACTACGACGGCTTCCCGGATTCGGGCCTACAGACCACGCCTCTGGTCTCCCCCGCCTACCGCCGCGAGCGCGGCTTGCCCGCGGGAAAGAGCGGGGTGGTGGTGGACGAGGTCTCGCAAGGAGGGACGGCGTACGGGGTGGTCAAGCCCGGGGACGTGATCCTGGCCGTGGAGGGGAGCCCGGTGGCGGATGACGGCAGCATCAGGATCGGCGACGCCCGCGTGACCTTCGAGCACCTCTTGGACATGAAACAGGCGGGGGAGCCGGTGACGATCAGGGTCTGGCGCGAAGGCCAGGAACAAGAGCTGCGTGCGGTCTCCCGCCACATGGCCCGCCTGGAGAACCGGCGCAACCGCTACGGCGTCGCTCCCCGCTACGTGGTCTACGCGGGGCTCGTCTTCATGCCCCTGGACGTCGAAATGCTCAAGACCTACGGGAGGGGCTGGCCCCAGAGCGCCGACCGCAACCTGGTCTGGCACCTGCTCTTCCGGGAGGCCGAGCACCCGGAGACCGCGGAGCGGGAGGTGGTGGTCCTGACCCGGATCCTCCGCCATCCCGTCAATTCGCAGATGAGCTTCGCGGGCCCGGTGGCCGTCGGTCGAATCAACGGCATGACCCTGAAGGGGCTGGGGGACGTGGTCGTCGCCCTGGCCGGGAACCACGAGCGCTTCCACCGCCTGGAGTTCGAGGGGTTGGCCGGCATCGAGGCCCTCGACCGCGAGAAAGCCGATGCCGCCCACTCCGAGATCCTGCGCCAGTATGCGATTTCCCGGGATAAGAACCTCTAGGGGGGGGCCGCTCCTGGCCGCCGCGCTGCTGGCCGCCTGTGCAGCGCGCTCCCGGCCGGGGACGGCGGCCGCGGCGCCCGCGGGGCCGAGCCCCGCCGATCGACTGCGGGCGGCGGTGGTGTCGGTGCGGGTCACGGGCCAGGAGTGGAACTGGAAGACGCCGTGGGCCAAGCAGAGCCCCTGGACCCGCACCCTCACCGGGCTGGTGGTCGATGGTCCCCGCATCCTGATCGCCAGCTCAGCGGTGGGCAACCACATCCTGATCGAGGTGCAGAAGCTGGGCCTGGAGACGCGGACGCCCGCCCGCTTGGCCCGGGTCGATCACGAGGGCCCGCTTGCCCTTCTGGAAGTGGACGACCCCAGCTTCTGGAGGGGCCTCTCCCCGTTGCCCCTCGCGGAGCGCGTCCCCCTGGCGGGCGAGGTGACGGTGCATCGCTGGCCACGGGCGGGGCAGATCGAGTCCTCCCCCGCCACCGTCCGCCAAGTGCGGGTGGGGCGGCACGGCGTCTCCCGGGTCAGCCTCCTCACCCTGGATCTCTCGAGCAGCCTGGAGGCGGCGGGGGACTCCGAGGTGGTGGTGGCGGACGGGAAGGTCGTGGCTCTCACCACCGGGAAGTCGGGAGACACCCTGAGCGGGCTCGCATCCCCGGTCCTCCGCCAGTTCCTGGCCGACGCCACGGAGGGATCGTACCGGGGCTTCCCCCGCGCGGGGGTGGCCTGGCAAGACCTCGGCAACCCCTCCCTCCGCGCCTCCCTGGGCCTCGCCCCCGGAGAGGGGGGAGTAAGGATCACCCGGGTCCTGCCCCATGGCAGCGGTGCGGGCGTGCTCCAGGAGGGGGATGTCGTGCTGGAGGTGGACGGAATCGCCCTCGACGAGACGGGCCAGTTCGAACACCCCGTATACGGAAAGATGTCGTTCCCCCTCCTCTTCACCGATGGCCACCACCCCGGAGATGCGCTGCCCCTCCGCATCCTCCGGAACGGCGAGCGCCGCACGGTGTCGATCGAGCTCAGGGCCATGCGGCCGGAGGAGGACCGCGCCCCGCCCTACATCTTTGGGCGCGGGCCGGAATACGCGGTCTACGGGGGCCTCGTCTTCCAGAACCTCACCGGCCCGTATCTGTCAACGTGGGGCGACTGGCCGCGGCGGGCGCCGCCCCACCTGCTCATTGCGTACGACCGCGACGGGGCGGAGCCTTCCCCGGAGCATCCCCGCATCGTTCTCCTCAGCAGCGTGCTGCCCGATGCCGCCAACCTCGGGTACCAGGACCTCCGGGACCTCATCGTGAGCGCGGTGAACGGCTCGAAGGTGGGGGACCTCCAGGACCTGCGCCGGGCCTTCGCCTCGCCGCGGGGCGGCTTCCAAGTCGTGGAGTTCTGGCCCGGCCAGGGGCCGGGCCGGATCGTCCTCGACGCCGCGGAGGTAGAGGCGGCGGCGGCCCGCATCCGCGCCGTCTACGGCGTACCCCCCGCTTCCTGAGCGGTCGGCGTCTTCCGCGGCTCTCCCGGCTGGGGTAGAGTAGTTCTCCCCGGGGGGGAATCTCCATGAGACTGTCGGAGCGGATGGCGCGGCTCGGCACGGAGACCGCGTTCGACGTGCTCGTGCGGGCGCGGGCCCTGGAGGCTCAGGGGCGGGAGATCGTGCATCTGGAGATCGGCGAGCCGGACTTCGACACCCCCCCCCACATCACCGCCGCCGCGATAGAGGCCCTGAAGGGTGGGGCCACCCATTACGGTCCTTCCGCGGGAATCCCCGAGCTGCGGGAGGCGGTGGCGGAGGACTCGACCCGGCGCCGGGGGGTGAAGGCCACGCCGGAAATGGTGGTCGTCACGCCGGGGGCAAAGCCGATCATGTTCTTCGTGATCCTGGCCCTGGTCGACCCCGGAGACGAGGTCCTCTACCCCAACCCCGGCTTCCCCATCTACGAATCCATGATCCGCTACATTGGAGGCGTGCCCGTCCCCGTGCGCCTGCGGGAAGAGAAGGGCTTCGACCTGGATGTGGACCAGCTCTGCGACAAGCTGGGGCCCCGGACCCGGCTCGTCATCCTGAACTACCCGCACAACCCCACGGGGGGCGGGATCCCGGAAGCGGGTCTCCGGGCCATCGCCGATGCCGCGGCCCGGCACGGGGTGCCCGTCCTCTCGGACGAGATCTACGGCCGCATCCTCTACGACACGGTGCATGCCTCGATCGCGGCCATGCCGGGCATGGAGCCCCTGGCCATCGTTCTGGACGGCTTCTCCAAGACCTACGCCATGACCGGCTGGAGGCTGGGCTACGGGGTGATGCCCGCCCCCATGGCCCAGGTGGTGGCGAAGCTCCAGACCAACTCCACCTCCTGCACCGCCACTTTCAGCCAGAAGGCGGCGGTGGTGGCCCTGCGCGGCGACCAGTCCTCGGTGGAGCGGATGGTGGCGGAGTTCCGGCGGCGGCGGGACGCGATCGTGGAAGGCCTGCGCACCGTCCCCGGCGTCCAGTGCGTCCGGCCCTCCGGCGCCTTCTACGTCTTCCCCAACATCACGGGCACCGGCTACTCCAGCCGGGCCCTGGCCGACCGCCTGCTGGAGGAGGCGGGGGTGGCCTGTCTCTCGGGCACCGCCTTCGGGGAGTTCGGGGAGGGGCACTTGCGCTTCTCCTACGCCAACAGCATGGAGAACATCGAGGAGGCCCTGGGCCGCATGCGCCGGCTCCTGGCGAGGTCGAGATGAGCTTCCGCGTCTACTCCACCTGCGACATCGGCCGGGAAGCCCTCGATCGCCTGCGGGAGCGGGGCTGGGAACTGGAGGTCTACGACCACATCGAGCCCCCGCCCCAAAAAGTGATCCTGGACAAGGTGAGGAGCGGGATCGAC
>DATMQU010000317.1:0-5322 GCA_035566715.1 Vicinamibacteria bacterium | reverse complement strand
GTGAACAGCGGGTTCAGGTGGACGTGGGGAACGTGGGAGTTGAGAAGGCTGCGGAAGCCTTTGATGAAGCCGTAGACCTCGACGCGCCTCCGGTTGGCCCTGACCACCGCCCCCTGGATGGTGGCATTGAGGGCGGGGGTGTCTCCCCCCGCGGTCAGGATCCCGATCCGCCTCATGCTCGCTCCTCGGTTCTCCCTCTGATCACGATACGACCCCGCCTCTTCCGCGTCAACGAAGCGAGGGACCCCGAATCAGCACGCGCAGGGCGAGCCCGACCACGGCCACGGAGACCGCGGCCCAGAGCAGACCCCAGAAGAGCGCGGGGAGTCCGGTGAGGCGGGCCAAGGCGCTGGCGTCGCTGCCGGGGATGGTGCGCGTGAATACGTCCGAGCCCACATCCACCACCGCGTAGAGGCAGCTCACCACGCCGATGGCGGTGAGGAGGACCTCGGAAGCGGTGCGGGGCAGCTTCCCCGCCACCAGCAGCAAGCTTGCCCCCGTCGCAAGCCCGTAGGCGATGCCGAAGGCGGAGCGCACGTAAAGGAGCGTCGCCACGAGCGTGAAGGCACCGATGAACCCCACGATCTCGCGGCTGCGACGGGTGCGGGCGGCGAGCACGAGGAGCAGGGCCCCCCACAGTAGGCTGCCCAAGTAACCCGCGTTCAGGATGAGGAAGCGCGACCCACCCTCGGTGACGCAAACCCCTCCCTCGTCGAAGGTGAGCCCGATGGCGCGGATGGACCCCCCGGTGGCCAGGGCGGCCAGGCCGTGCGAGATCTCGTGGAGGAAGACCACGAAGATCTTCAGGGGGTAGACCACGAAGGAGGACCAGCCGGCCACGGCGAGGAAAGCCACCACCAGGGGAAGGACGATCCGGCGGAGGGCGGAGGTCACCGGGGAGCGGCGTCGCCCGAGAGCTGCACCACCACCTCGCGCCGTCGCGGGCGATTGTCGAAGTCGACGAGCACGATCTGCTGCCAGGTCCCGAGCATCAGTCGCCCCTCGCGGAAGGGGACGGTGAGGGAAGGGCCGAGGAGGCTGGCCCGCACGTGGGAATGGCCATTCCCATCGTGCCAAGCGGCCTCGTGCGCGTAAGCGATCCCCTGGGGCGCGATTCGCTCGAAAGCGGCGGGTAGATCCTTGAGCAGCCCCGGCTCGTACTCGAGAGTGGTGAGCCCGGCCGTCGATCCGGAGACGAACACCAAGGCCTGACCGTGGTCGAAGCCGTGGCGAGAGACCACGGCCTGGACCTCGGCCGTGAGATCGAGGATTTCCGCATCCCCCCGGGTGGACACGGCCACGGTGTCGGTCACGATCGGCATCGGGAAAAGGCTAGCGCAGCCGGACCCGCAAGGCCAGCGGGGACTCTGTGAGAGAATTCGGGAGAGCGTGTAGGCGGACCCCCATCTAAAGGAGGAGGGATCGATGAAACGGAAGGCTTCCGCGGTTTGGCAGGGCGGTCTAAAGGACGGCAAGGGGACGATCAGCTCGGATAGCGGGGTGCTCGCGAAGACGCCGTACTCCTTTAGCACGCGTTTCGAGGACGGCGTGGGGACCAATCCTGAGGAGCTCATCGCCGCCGCCCACGCCGGCTGCTTCTCGATGGCGCTGTCCGGGCAGATGGGAGGGGCGGGGCTCACGGTGGGGGAGATCCGCACCACCGCCACCCTCACCATGGACAAGCTGGAGGCGGGCTGGACAATCACGGCCATCCACCTCGACGTAGCGGTGAAGAGCCCGGGCGCCAAGGCGGATGCCTTCGCTAAGGCGGCCGAGAATGCCAAGGCGGGTTGCCCCATCTCTCGCTTGCTGAACGCCAAGATCACGATGAACGCGAGGCTCGAAGGCTGAGGCCACGGATGCGACCGTCGTTCGCGCTGCTCCTTGTCCTCCTCGCGGGGGACGTGCCGGCGCAGGCCCCGGCGTCCGCGGACCCTGACCTAGCCGGGGGCGTCCAAAACGTGAAGGAGGGACGACTCGAGGCGGGCGTCCAGGCCCTGGACGCCTACCTCCGGCGCACGGCGGGGCAGCCGGGTCGGGCCCGAGAGCGGGCCCAGGCCTGCGTCTATCTGGGTGTCGCCTACCTGGGGCTGAACCAGGAGCCCGCGGCCCGGGCGGAGTTCGCGCAGGCCCTTGCCCAGTCCCCGGAGCTCACCCTGAACCCCGGAGAGTTCGCCCCCCAGGTGGTCCGTGTCTTCGAGATGGCGCGGCGCGAGAGCCTGGTCAGCGCGACGGCTCCACCGCGGGCAGCCAGGGGCGGCTCCCACACAACCCCCATCCTGATCGGGGCTGGTCTGGCCCTGGCCGGGGGCGCGGTGGCCATCGTCGAGCACAACCGGCACGGGCCCTCGCCCAACCTGCCCCCCACCGCCAGCTTCACGATCAGCCCGGCCGGGCTGGCCATTGCGGGTGTGACCGTCATGGCTTTCGTGGCCACGGCCAGCGATCCCGACCACGATCCCCTCACCTACGCCTGGGACTTCGGGGACGGAGCCACGGCCTCCAGCTCCACTCCTACCCACGTCTATCGCTCCGAGGGGAGCTTCCCGGTGGCGCTCACGGTGGCCGATAACCGGGGGGCGTCGGTGGCGGTTACGGGAGTCGTAACCGCGAGGGGTTTGAGCGGTCGCTGGTTGCTCTCCCAGGGGGGCGGACTCTTCTACGAGCGCGGCTACGACATCGTCCAGAACGGGTCCGTGCTGGGGGGCCGGCCCTTCAGCGTGCCGGACAAGGGCTGCCTAGGGGACCTGACCGGCCTCGTAGCGGATCCCCGCACCCTGCTCTTCCAGTTCGTGGGCTGCGACAACCTATTGGTGGTGGTCAGCGGCACGGTGGCCCCGGACCTCGCCTCCGTCACGGGGACCTACACCCACCCCTCGGGCCCCCCCCTGCCGATGACCCTCACCCGGCAGTAGCCCCCGACGGGGGCATCACCACGCGCCCGGCTTGGTGGCGAGGCGGGAGCAATCCCTTCCGTTCCAACCGGCTAGGGCCGTCGCCCTGGCCTCAAGAACCCCAGTCCAGGGAGAGGTCTCTCTTGAGGATCCCCTCCACGCTCACCAGCAGCCGTTTGGTCTGGCCAGGCTCGAAGGTCCCGCGCAGGCGCCGCGAGCTGTTGACGTCCCCCTCCAGCTGGACGCGTACCGTGTGCTCTCCCGGCGTCACGTCCAGGACCTGCCGCAGGCTCCCCTTGCGAATGCGCAGGGAGAGGACCTTCTTTGTGACTCGGCTCTCCAGCGGCTCGTCCAGCACCTGCTCGTCGTCCACCCAGACCTTGAGGTTGCCGCTCTTGAGGGAGTGCTCGAAGGTGATCTCGAGATGGCCGGGCTCGACAGGCAGGAGGGTCGAGAGCGATATGAGGGCGGGTTGATCGCCCCGGGGCACGAAAAGGAAGACGCCGAGGGCGCCAAGGAGGAGGGCCGTGCCGCCGCCGATCAAGAGGGCCCGGCGGGCCGTAGGGCTGAGGGGAAAGGGCAAGAGCGCCCGTAGGGCAGGCGAGCGGGGAGGCGGGGCGGTGGGGGTCCCCCGTGGAGGTTCCACCCTCTCCCCCCCGGAGGACGGACGTCGAGAGACGGCGGTGCGCTCGCCGGGGGCGGGCTCCGGGGGGCGATGGCGCGGAGGCCGGCCGGCCAGGACGTCCTGGATATCCTCGGCGAAGGTCCGGCCGTCTCCGTAGCGACGACCGAGATCCTTGGCCAGGGCCCGCATCACGACGTAATCGACCTCGGAAGGAAGGCCTTCGACAACCCGGGAGGGGGGAAGGGGTTCGTGCTGAACCACCCGGGCTAGGATCGCGGGCAGGGTGGGGCCGTCGAAAGCGCGCGAGGCCGTGAGCATGCCGTAGAGCACGCAGCCGAGGGAGAAGAGGTCGCTCCGCCCGTCCAAGGCCTCCCCTGAGGCCTGCTCCGGTGACATATAGGAGGGGGTCCCGAAGAACTCGCCCGCGGTGGTGAGCTGGGAAGCGGGCAGCTTGGCGATGCCGAAGTCCATGATCTTGGGCTCGCCCGTGGGCAAGAGCATGATGTTGGTGGGCTTGATGTCGCGATGGACGATGCCGTGGCTGTGCGCGTGGTGGAGCGCTTCCGCCACCCGCGCCGCGATCCGCAGGGCCTCCCGCCAGGGCATCACTGCGCCGCCCCGGTTGACGGTGGCCAGGGTCTGGCCGTCCAGGAACTCGAGCGCGATGTAAAGGGTACCGGTGGCGGGGTCCCGGCCCACGTCGTGGACGGTGACGATCCCCGGATGCGAGAGCCCCGCCGCCGCGCGCGCCTCGGCCAGGAAGCGCTTTTCAAAGACCTCCCGCCCCTCCTCGGGCACTTCGAAGGCAAGGCGCACGGTCTTCAGGGCCACCGCCCGGTTCAGGTCGGGGTCCCGGGCCTTGTAGACGACCCCCATCATCCCCCGGCCGATCTCCTCCTGGAGCTCGTAGCGGCCCAGCGTTCTCAGGGCAGGGTCACTCATCTTGGGGTGGTGGGTGGGCACCCGCCATAGTAGCCCAGGAGTAGCCCGAAGGACCCCCGAGGGCAGCGGGGACGGAGCAGCGGACTTGGTTCAGATCCATTGGAGAAGCGCGCGGCCCAATACTTTGAGGGTCAGCAGCTCGGCGCGGCCATTCTGCGCCTCGTATTTGCGATAAATCGTCCGGAACACGTCGGCCGCCTCGGTGGCCCTCAGGGTCGTCATCAACGAAGGGGCGCCCGTTCGGTAGTGGACCACGGTGCGATCGATATACCGCCAGCCGAACCGGCGGATGGCCCGCACGTAGAACTCGCGGTCCTCGAAGGGCGAGCAGTCGGGGTCGAATCCCCCGATCTGCCCAACGTGCTCGCGCCGGATCATGCAGGCGGAGCAGTTCAGCACCGGATTGCAGAAGAGCATGCTCGCCAGCAGCAGCCGCCAAGACCCCAGCCTAGCGCTCAACCTGGCCCGCCGCCTGGATTCCGCGAACACCCGCTGGTTGTGGCGGAGGTCCTCGGGATCGTCCCCGAAGGGCTCAATGCGGCCGAAGGCGACGCCCGCGTCGGGGTGGGCCTCGAGCTCGGCGGTGAGCGCGGCATAGGCGCCCTCCGCGACGTGATCGTCGTCATCGAGGAAATGCACGAACCGGCCCCTCGCCAGCGGCCAGCCCGCATTGCGGACCAGGGCCGGATTACCGCCCGAGGGTTTCTCCATGGCCAAGAAGGTGATGCGCGGGTCGGCGATCCGGGCGACCACTTCCTGGGCGGAGCGCTCGGGGCTGTCGTCGACGACGATACTCTCTACCGTTACCGAACGCTGCCCGAGCGCGCTGCTCAGAGCCTCCGCCAGCTGCCGTGGCCGCCG
>DATMQU010000316.1:0-6221 GCA_035566715.1 Vicinamibacteria bacterium | reverse complement strand
GAAGAGGTCGAAAAGATGATCGACGAGCGGGCGGGCATGGGCGCGGTGGGGGACGTGCAGCGCTACATGGCGTTCAAGGCAGCGCGGGCGGTGGAGGCGGCGGCCAGCAACCCCGGCGAAACGGGAAGCACGGCCGGCCTCGGCCTGGGGGCGGGGATCGGGATGATGATGCCGCAGATGATCGCGGGGGCCATGGCGGGGGCAGCGCGTCCGGCGCCGGGCCCGGCGTCCGCGGCCCCCGGCGGTCGCCGCGAGATCAAGCCGGGCATGAACTTCGAGGAGGTGCGCGGCCTCTTTGGCGCCCCCCAGGGAGAGGTGGTCTTCGGCAACAAGGCTCGCTGGACCTACGCCGACCTCACCGTCATCTTCGAGGACGGCAAGGTCGCGGAGGTGAAGTTCTGAAGCGCCGCCCGCCGGCCTCGGTGTGACGCCCGTCCCCCTCGGCGTGGAGTGGCTGGTGGACGCGCACGGCTGCGCGCCCGCCGCCCTGCAGTCACGCGACCTCCTGGCCGGGGTCTTCGACCGCATCGTGCGGGACCTGAGGCTGCGCCCCGGGGGAGACGCCCTGTGGCGGGTCTTCCCGGATGGAGGCGGGGTCACCGGCCTTCTCCTCCTGACGGAGTCACACCTCGCCTGCCATACCTTCCCGGAGCGCGGCTTTGCCGGCTTCAACCTGTACTGCTGCCGCCCCCGCGAGCCCTGGCCTTGGCAAGAGCGCCTGACCGAGGTCCTGAAGGCCAGCCGGGTCTTTGTGCGCTCCTACCCGCGGGGAGAAGTGTGAGCGGCTACGAGGGCCGCTGTCCCTCCTGCGGAGGCCCCCTCGTCTTCCAGCTCGGCTCGTCCCTGCTCCGGATCTGCGACCACTGCGGCGTGGCGGTGGCTCGCAAGGGGGCGGTCCTGGCCGCCTACGGCAAGGTCGCGGAGCTCGTCCCCACCTCCTCCGTGCTCGCCCTCGGCCAAGAGGGCGGGTACGAGGGCGCCCCGCGCTTCGACCTCGTGGGCCGGCTGCAGATCGACTACGGCGCGGGCACCTGGGACGAGTGGCTCATGGGCTTCCGCGACGGCACCTGGGCCTGGCTCTCGGAGTCGCAGGGCAAGTTCCACTACTTGGGACGCGTGCCGGTGCCGCCCGCGCCCCACTTTGCCGACCTCCGGGTGGGCCAAACCCTGGACCTCGGCCCCCCGGGCACGTTCGTGGTCATCGAAGCTGGCGAAGCCCGCTTCGTGACCGGTGAGGGGGAGCTGCCCTTCGACGTGGAGCCGGGCAGCCGGCTACGCTACGCCGACCTCTCCGGACCGGGCGGGCAGTTCGCCACCCTCGACTACGGCACGGGCGCCACCGCGGAAGCCCTGTTCGTGGGCCGGGAAGTGGCCATCGAGGACTTGGGGCTCACGCGGACCCGGAGCGACGAGGAGCGACGGACAAAAGTCGCGGTGGCGGCTCTGTCCTGTCCGCAGTGCGGTGGTCCCCTGGAGGTCCACGCCCCCGACCAGGCCCAGCGCATTGCCTGTCCCTACTGCGGCTCCCTGCTCGACGCCACCCGGGACCTGGCCGTGCTCGAAGCCCTCTCCCACCCGCCCGTGACCCCGCTCGTTCCCCTGGGATCGACGGGCCGCTGGGGGGGTATTGAGTGGACGGTCATTGGCTTCATGCAGCGCTCGGTCACCGCGGAAGGAGTGCGCTACCCCTGGGACGAGTACCTCCTCTACGAGGCGCGCCACGGCTTCCGCTGGCTGGTGGAGGCCAAGGGCCATTGGTCGTTCGTGGAGCCGGTGAACGCGGGAGACGTGATCGACCGCTTCTCGCGAAAAGAGTACCGTGGTCAGGCCTTCCGGCACTTCCAGGGCGGCACCGCCCGCGTGGACCACGTCCTGGGGGAGTTCTACTGGGCGGTGGCGCGGGGAGACGAGACCGACACTGCGGACTACATCTGCCCTCCCCTCATGCTTTCGAGGGAGAGCACCCGGACGGAAATCAACTGGAGCCTGGGGACCTACGTGGATGGGGAGGCGATCTGGAAGGCGTTCGGCCTCGCGGGAAGGCCTCCGGAGCCCCGGGGGATCGCGCCCCACCAGCCGCGGCCCTTCCACGAGGCCCGCCACGTTTATGCGCGGTTCCTACTCTGCCTGGCCGTGGCCGTCCTTCTCTTCCTGGGTTTCACGGTCTCGGGGGGGCATGCCCTCCTCCAGCAGTCCGTGAGCATTCCCCGTACCGCGGCCTCGGGGTCGCCGGAGGCCGCTCTGTTCACCGATCCCTTCGTGGTCCCCGACGAAGGCAACTTGGAGGTTCGGGTTCGGGCCCCCGTGAACAACTCCTGGCTCTACCTGGACGGGGCGCTCGTCAACGATGAGACGGGAGGGCTGGACGAGTTCGACCTCGAGGTGTCCTATTACGCGGGCGTGGACAGCGACGGGTCCTGGTCGGAAGGGGGGAGGGAGGCGGTGGCCTACGTGGCCGCGGTGCCCGCCGGGCGCTACGTGATGCGCCTGGCACCGCAATGGGAGGCGGGTCGCCCCCTCCCCGGCTACGAGCTCAGCGTACGCAGCCACGTTCCCCGCGTCCACCAGATCATCCTCGCCCTCCTCGCCCTCGCCGCTTGGCCCCTCTTCTTGGCTTGGCGGCACTTCCGATTCGAGTCGCAGCGGTGGAGCGAGAGCGACCATCCCTGGTTTACGAAGGGGGGAGGGGGAGACGACTAGCATGAAGCTCGGGTATACGCTGTTCGCGGTGATCGTGCTCGGGGGCTACACCCTCGCCACCTGGAGGGGCTGGGACTTCGGCTCTCCCCGCCGGGGGCTGGTCCCCGCCAGCGTGCGACAGTCCCCCGGCGGCTACCGTTCCTATTACTACTGGACAGGAGGAAAGTGAAGTGATCGAGCAATGGATCGCCAACCATTCCCGGCCGGTCTTGGATTCGGTGCTCTACTCCCTGCTGGGCTGCCTGGTCCTCTTCGGGGCGTTCTGGATCATCGAGAAGATCCTTCCCTTCTCGCTCACCAAGGAGATCGCGGAGGACCAGAACGTCGGCCTCGGCATCATCCTGGGCGCGTTCATCCTCGGGCTCTCGATAATCATCTCCGCGGCCATAAGGGGCTAGGCGGGAGGCGCTGAACCTCCCTCCCCATGCGCTCTCCCCTCGTCTATTTGACCGTCCTCGTGGTGGCCGCCTGCGGGCTCGTCTACGAGCTGGTGGCGGGGACCTTGGCCAGCTACGTCCTGGGCGACTCCGTGACCCAGTTCTCCATCGTCATCGGTGTCTACCTCTCGGCTCTGGGCCTGGGCTCCTACCTGTCGCGCTACGTCCAGCGCGGCCTCGTCCGGCGCTTCGTGGAGATCGAGCTCACGGTCGCGCTCGTGGGGGGGGCGTCGGCTCCCATCCTGTTCCTCTCCTTCGCCCACCTGCCCAACTTCTTTCGACCCGTGCTCTATGGGGTGGTGCTCCTGGTGGGGGTCCTGGTGGGGCTCGAGATCCCGCTCGTGCTGCGGATCCTCCGCGAGACCGTCGACTTCAAGGAGCTGGTGGCCAAGGTCCTCACCTTTGACTACCTGGGCGCCCTCCTGGCCTCGCTGCTCTTCCCCATCTTCCTCGTGCCCCAGCTCGGCCTCGTGCGCACGTCCCTCCTCTTGGGCCTGGCCAACGCGGGGGTGGGGCTCTGGTCGACCTGGCTCTTCGCCCCCTTGCTGCCTGCCGTCCGCGACCTCAGGGTCAAGGGCCTGGCCGTGGCCCTCGCCCTCCTGGCCGGGTTCGCCTACGCCGACCATCTCACGGAGCTCGCGGAAGACGGGCTCTATGCGGACGCGGTCGTCTTCGCCAAGAGCACCCGCTACCAGCGGATCGTACTCACGCGCTCGCGGCACCATTTCCAGCTCTTCCTCAACGGGAACCTGCAGTTCTCATCCGTGGACGAGTACCGCTACCACGAGGCCCTCGTGCACCCCGCCCTGGCCCTGGTTCCCCGCGCGCAGCGGGTGCTCGTCCTGGGCGGAGGCGACGGCCTCGCCGTTCGTGAGATCCTGAAGCACGCGTCGGTGAAGGAGATCCAACTGGTTGATCTCGACCCGGAGATGACCCGCCTGGCGGTGGAGAACCCGCTGCTGCGCGAGCTGAACGGAGGTTCGCTCCTCGATCCCCGGGTGCACGTGGTCAACGAGGACGCCCTGGTCTGGCTGGGGGAGGAGAAGAGCCATGGACTCTTCGACGCCGCCTTCGCGGATTTCCCCGATCCCCACAGCTTTTCCCTGGGGAAGCTCTACACCACCCGCTTCTACGGCCTCCTCGCCCAGCATCTGGACCCGGAGGGGGCGCTGGCCGTGCAGAGCACGTCCCCCCTCATGGCCCGCAAGTCGTATTGGTGCATCGCGCGGACCATTGAGGCCGCGGGCTTCCGCGTGCGGCCCTACCACGCCCTCGTCCCCTCTTTCGGCGAGTGGGGCTACGCCCTGGCCGCCCTCCGACCCTTCGATCCCCCCCGGGCGGTCATCCCCGGCCTCCGTTACCTCGACCCCGAAACTTTGGCCTCGCTCTTCATCCTGGGGCCGGACATGGCGCCCGTCCCCACCGAGGTGAACCGTCTGAACAACCAGGCCCTGGTGCGCTACTACGAAGAGGAGTGGCGCCGGTGGAACTGAAAGGAGAACGCCTCATGCGTGCCGTCCTCATGGCCCTTTTCGTGGCCGTCGCCGTGTCCCGTATCGCGGGAGGGGAGCCGCGGAAGCTCCGAACCCTGGCCGACTTCCAGCCCGCCGCCGCCCGGGCCCGGGCTGCGCTCGAGCTGCCGCGGTTCGAGCAGAGCCCGGCCGAGGTGGAGGCCAGCGCCAAGGGGTCGATGGCGGAGGCGGATCGACGCTTGGCCTCCCTGGCCGCGCAGGATCCGGCCCGGGTCACCTTCGAGAGCACGATCGCCGCCCTCGACGCCATCGGCTACCCCGTCTCCGTCACCGCCGAGCGCCTCCTCCTCATGAAGGAGACCCGGACGGACAAGGCTCTGCGCGAGGCGGCCGGGCAGCAGCTGGTGGCCCTGCAGGAGTGGTCGGTGGGCGTCGTCTACCGCGAGGACGTCTACAAGGCCTGCCGGGCCTTCGAAGAGGCCTACCGCTCCCAGAAGCGGCCTCCCCTCGCGGGGGAAGACCTGAAGCTCTTCGAGGACACCATGCGCGACTACCGCCGGGCGGGGCTACACCTCGACCGCGCCACCCGGGACCGCGTGGAAGCCCTGCAGAAGCAGCTGGCGCGCCTCTCCAACGACTTCGAGGTGAACATCACGAACGCGAAGAAGGTCGTCACCTTCACCCGCGAGGAGCTGGAGGGCGTCCCCGAGACCTTCCTGGAGGGGGTGAAGAACAAGGAGGGGAGCTACGACCTTCTCGCCAACGTGACCCCCCACGTCATCATGGTGGGGGAGAACGCGCGGCGCGAGGCCACCCGCCGCCGGTTCGACGAGGCCCGCTCCACCTTGGCCCAGGCGGAGAACGGCCCCCTGCTCGCGCAGATTGTCGGCCTGCGCGACCAGATCGCGGCCCTCCTCGGCTACAAGAGCTGGGACGACTACCAGGTTGAACCCCGCATGGCCAAGACAGGAACCCGGGCCCAGGCCTTCCTGGAGGACCTGAACAAGGGTCTGCAGCCCAAGTTCCGGGCCGAGCTGGCCAGCTTCTCGGCCATGAAAGCGGCGGACACCGGCGGCCGGGACGCCACCATAAAGAGCTGGGACTGGCGCTACTACGAGAACCAGCTCAAGAAGCGAGAGCACAACGTGGACGCGGAGGCCCTTCGCGTCTTCTTCCCCATGGAGCGCTGCCTCACGGGGATGTTCGAGGTCTACCAGCGGATCTTCGGGCTCAAGTTCGAGCAGATCGAGAACCCCGCCCCCTGGTTCGAGAACGTCACCCTCTGGGTCGTCACCGACGCCGCCTCGGGGGAGCCCCTGGGTACCTTTTACCTCGACCTCTTCCCCCGGGACGGTAAGTTCAACCACTTCGCGGAATTTCCCATCATCGACGGCAAGCTCCGGGCCGACGGCCTCTACCAGCGCCCGGTGGTGGCCCTCATCTGCAACTTCACCGCCCCCGGCAAGGACCGTCCCTCCCTCCTCACCCACGCCGAGCTGGAGACCCTCTTCCACGAGTTCGGCCACGCCATGCATTCCATCCTCACCCGGGCCAAGTACGGCCAGTTCGCGGGCACCAACGTCCCCCGCGACTTCGTGGAGGCCCCCTCCCA
>DATMQU010000315.1:0-15012 GCA_035566715.1 Vicinamibacteria bacterium | reverse complement strand
CCTTGTAAGTGTCGGATGGGCTACCGTCAGGAGGGCCGTCGCAACAGCACGCGGACTTGACGAGACCCGCGCCGGCGCCTTGGCCGACGCCGCGAGGAGTCGAATGGAGAGTCGAGGGCGACGACTCCGAAGTGCCGCGAGTACTCTTACGCTGGGGGACACACGCCCAGCGTGCCAACCTCCTCGTCTGAGGTGCGGGAGCAAGCGAGGACGGCCGTGGGCGATAGTTGTCCCGACGGCCGTCACCTAACCCCGCCGGGGCCTACCGCTTACCCTCCTTGTCCCCCTCCTTATCCTTGTCTTTGTCTTTCTCTTTGTCCTTGTCGTCGTCCTCTTCCCGCGAGATCTTCCGCTCATGGACGCGCTCGACATCAACCGTGGCCACGGTCAACGTTGTGCTTGCCGCGAGGGTGGGTGCGCTGGGCCCCCCTCCCACGCTCGGTCCCGCTGAATACGTCGCGGTCACATCGACGCTGTGTGTCGTCTCAACGACGAGGAAGCCCTGGACGAATGACCCGAAGGTGACCGTCCCTGTGAAGGAGAACGTGCTCGGAATCTCTTGGCAGGTGACTTCCAGCGCCTGGTCGGGGGTCAGCTTCTCTGTGATGAAGGCCGAGATCGGCCCTGGGTTCTGTCCCCCCGGCGGGAAAACGAGCGCGATCTTCTTGCGAAGCGTGACGTCCTTGCGGTGCGGGTTGTGGATGGCGACTGCCGTGGCGTACTGTCCTTGTATCACGGGAGCGGTCATGCCCACGGGAACCGACCCACAGCTGAACTTTGCTGCGTACTGGAAGCGGAACCCAACTTCGTCGTCGTCGTTGGCCTTGACGGCCGGCGACAGAGAGAGAAGCACGATCACGAGCGTGCCGATGAGACCACCAGTCCTCCGCATGGGCTTACCTCCTATGGGCTTTGACCAGCTCTAGGAGTGACTTACTCCCGGCATGGCCCTGAGCCGCTCAAAGTAGACTCAGAACAGATGACGCCCCGGTTACGAGTCTGCCGTCACGGGGTGAACACTATCCCTCTCCCTCTGCGGCGGGTCAAGGGGGGCGGGCCGCTTCCTTGGGGCGTCGTCGCCGGCCTGGAAGTCTAGGGACCCCCGCGGGCCCCCCCTGTGATGCGGGCCACAACCTGCTCGGCAAGCCCTTCCCTTTCACAGACCTCCAAATCACGCTGCAGATGGTCGAGGCTGGTCGTCCCGATCACCGCGCTCGAGACCGAGGGGTGGCTCAATACGAACTTCAGAGCGACCTCGGCCGCCGTCCAGCCCGGCATGCCCGCCGTCAGCTCCAGCCGTCGACCACGGGGGAGCAGGTGTCGGTAGTTCTTGAGCACGCGCAGCAGGTACCAGAGCTTGCTCGGGCTCGTGATCTTGTACAGCTCATTGCCGAACACGTGATGGGACAGCGGGGATTTGACCAGAACCGCCATTCCGTTCTCGCTCGCTTTCCGGATTGTGGCTGCGCTTTCCTGGGTCACAACGTTGTAGGTCGTCATGAGGGCGTCGAAGAAGGAGAGCCCGGCCGCGCGCTCGGCAACCTCCCCATCTGCGGAGACGCCCTTGTACTTGATCATCCCGCGGCTGACGAAAGCGTCCAGCTTCCTAAGCACCCGGTCGTCCTCGAACGCGGCCAGCGGAGGACCGTGAAGCTGCAGCAAGCCCACGTGGTCGGTTCTCAGCCGCCGCAGGCTGTCTTCGAGGCTCGCCTCCATCCCCTCGGGAGTGAAATCACGGATGACCCTGCCGCTCGGCAAGAGACGCGAGCCGACCTTCGTGGCGAGGATCACTCCCCCATAGTGGCCGCCGGTGAGCTTTCCCAGGCGCGCTTCGGCATTGCCGCGGGAGTAGTTCGGACCGGTGTCGAGAAACGTGATTCCACGGTCCAGGCCGTGGCGGATTAGGGCCTCAGCCTTCTTTTCAGAGAAGATGGGCAATCCCCAGAAGCCGCCGCACCCAAAGCCGATCTCCGATATGGTGGCGCCGCTGGCACCGAAGCGGCGTTGAGGGATCAAGGACGACCTCCCGGCGTTCTGGTCCTCGCGGTCGACCTAGCCAGGAGAGCCGACGGGGCCCTCCCGTCTTCAGGGCGGGGACGTGTTGGGCTTGACGAGGGGGTTGTGATGGGCGACATCGGAGAGCAGCAAGCTTATCGCAGCGCTCCCCCGCTCAGAAGCACCATCCTCGCCCGCGGCGGAGCGGAGTTGACGCCGCCTTCGGGATTCACGCGACAGGAGAGGCAAACATCCCCGGGCCACCCCCATGCGGACCCAGATTGACCGACTATCCTCCGGGGGAGTTTTGGAGTAGCCTAGTTTCCGGGGCCGGCCGCATGTGGATCCCGGCCCTGCGCAACGCGAGACGTCGAACCCCGCCAGGCCCGGAAGGGAGCAACGGTTAGGCGCCCCTCGCGTGTGCCGCAGGACAGCCGGGGTTCACGTGGGGCCGGCTCCGCTTCCCTTCATGACCTACCAAGTCCTCGCTCGCAAGTGGAGACCGCAGACCTTTGAGGAGGTCGTTGGCCAGCCCACCCTCACCCGGACCCTGAGGAACGCCCTGACCTCGGGCCGGATCGGCCACGCCTTTCTTTTCTCGGGGGCGCGGGGGGTGGGAAAGACCACCACCGCGCGCATCCTGGCCAAGGCCCTGAACTGCTCGCGCGGCGAGGGCCCCACTCCTGACCCTTGCGGGAAGTGCTCCTCCTGCCAGGAGATCGCGGCCGGCAGCTCTCTCGACGTGCAGGAGATCGACGGCGCCACCAACAACGGGGTGGAGCAGGTGCGCGAGCTGCGCGAGAGCGCCCGCTACAACCCCGCCCGGGACCGCTTCAAGATCTGGATCATCGACGAGGTCCACATGCTGTCCACGGGGGCCTTCAATGCCCTCTTGAAGACGCTGGAAGAGCCGCCCCCCCGGGTGAAGTTCATCTTCGCCACCACCGAATACCACCGGCTCCCGGACACGATCCTCTCCCGCTGCCAGCAGTACGACTTCCGTATGATCCCCACCCGCGAGCTCCAGGTCCATCTGCGGAAAGTGGCGGAGGGAGAGGGCGTCCGGGTCTCGGACGAGGCCCTGGCCCGAATCGCGCACGCCGCGGAAGGGAGTGTCCGCGACGCCCTTTCCCTGTTCGATCAGGTCCTCTCCTTCAGCGGGAGCGAGGTGAAGGACGAGGACCTGGGGGCCCTTTTGGGCCTCATCGATCGCGAGCTGCTCTTCCGGGCTTCCCGGGCGGTGGCGGCGGGCGACAACCTGGGCCTGCTCGACCTCGTGGAGAGCCTCTCCGCCTACGGGGCCGACTACCGCAACTTCGCCCGCGAGCTGCTGCTGCACTTCCGGGAGCTCCTGCTCCTGAAGCTGGCCGCTCCCGGCAGCCCCCTCCTGGCCGCGACCGTGCCCGGCGAAGGGGAGAAGCTGCGGCCCCTGGCCGAGGCCTTCTCCGAGGAAGACCTGCTGCGCATCCTGGATCTGTTGACCCAGGCCGAAACCGAGCTCCGCCCCGCCCAGGATCCTCGGGTCACGCTGGAGCTCGTTCTCTTGAAGATGGCCCAGATGCCACGGCTCCGGCCCTTCGCGGAGCTCGTAGCGCGGGTGGAGCGCCTGACCGGGGGCCCGGCGGCCACGGCCCCGGCCGCGCCGGCGCCGCGTGCTCTCCCCCCGCCCTCGGTCGCCGCGGTGGACCCGCCCCCCAAGGCCTCGGAGCCGGTGCCGGTGGCGGAGACCCCGTCCGCCGGAGGCGAGGCGGACGTGATCCTGGCCGGGATGTTGTCGCTCTGCCAGGCCCGCCCCTCCCTGGCCACGGCTCTGCGGGGGGCCCAGGCGCGGCTGGAGGGCGACTCGCTTAGCTTGGAGGTCGTACCTGATTTCGCCACCCTCGCCGGCACGCACGTCGACGAGTACCGAGAGCTGGCCGCGAAGGCGGCGGGCCGGGCCCTGAAGGTACGCGTGGGGGCGGGGGCGGCCGTTCCCGCTCCGCCCGCTCCCTCCCCGGCCGAGGTCGCGCGCCAGCGCCTCCGCCAGGAGGCGGAGAGGGAGCCCGCGGTCCAGGAGGCCCTGGACCTCTTTGACGGCAGGGTGGTGGACGTGCGGGAGGCTAAGCCATAGCCTCGGCCCCGGGAGGAGACCGTGAATCCCTTTGGTGATCCTCGAAAACTGATGAAGCAGCTCCAGCAGCAGCAGGAGCGGATGCAGCAGGAGATTGCCGCCCTGGTAGTGGAAGCCAGCTCCGGCGGCGGGATGGTCAAGGTGGAGATGGACGGGCAAAAACAGCTCCGCAGCCTAAAGATCGATCCCGAGGTCGTGAGCAAGGACGACGTGGAGATGCTCCAGGACCTCGTGACCGCGGCCGTCAACGAGGCTGCGCGCCAGGTCGACCAGGCGGTCCAGGAGAAGCTGGCGGTGCTTACCGGCGGCCTGAAGATCCCCGGCCTGACCTGAGGACGGCGGTACACTCATAGCCGTGGACTATCCGCCCCCGGTGGCCCGGCTCATCGACGAGCTAAAGAAGCTCCCGGGGATCGGCCCTAAGTCAGCCCAGCGCATTGCCTTCCACCTGCTGCGTGGCCCGCGGGAAGACGCCGTCCGCCTGGGTACGGCGGTGGGGGGCCTGCTCGACGGCATCCGCACTTGTTCTCTCTGCAACGCGATCACGGACCGGGAGGTCTGCGCCACCTGCTCCGACCCCGCGCGGACCGACCGCATCGTCTGCGTGGTCGAGGAGCCCCACGACCTGCTCTCGGTGGAGAAGACCCGCGACTTCCGCGGCCGCTACCACGTCCTCCACGGCGCGCTCTCGCCCCTGCAGGGGGTCGGGCCGGACGAGCTCAAGATCGAGGGTCTCCTGGAGAGGATCCGGAGGGGGGGAGTCGAGGAGGTCATCCTCGCCACCAGCCCCACCGTGGAGGGGGAGGCCACCGCCGTCTACCTGGTCCGGATCCTCAAGCCCCTGGGCGTGCGCGTGACCCGGATTGCCATGGGGGTGCCGGTGGGCTCGGACCTGGAATGGGCGGACGAGGTGACCATGGCCAAGGCCCTGGAAGGCCGGCGTGAATACTGAGCCGTTCGTGCGGCGGGGGTTTGAAAACGCTTGATCCGCAAGCTATAACTATGCGTTCCTGAGAGGCCCGTCCCACCAGGCCCGTCTTGCGTCAGGCTTTATAGGAGGATCACGGATGGCGGCGCCAGATATAGTCATGTACGAGGAGGAGTTCAACCAGATCAAGCAGATCATCTCGAAGCTCCGCGTCGACGCCAACGCAAAAGTGGTCTTCCTGGTCGACAAGAATGGGCAGCAGATCGCCGCCCATGGCGAGATCGAGAACCTGGACACCACCTCTTTGGCATCCCTCACCGCGGGCAACGTGGCCGCCACCGACGGCCTGGCCCGACTCATCGGCGAGAAAGAGTTCTCGATCCTGTTCCACGAGGGGGAAAAGGACAACATCCACATCTCAATCGTCGCCCAGAGGGTCATCCTGGTCGTGATCTTCGACGAACGATCCTCGCTCGGCCTTGTGCGCCTGCGGGTCAAGAAGGCGTCGCAAGAGCTGAACGACGTGTTCGCCCGGATCATGGCCAAGGTAGAGAGAGAGAAGGCCCAGGCCGGGACGGCCTTCGAGAGCCCCTTCGCCGAGATCACCGACGAGGACATCGACAGTCTCTTCAGCGAGTAGCGAGCCCGGGGCGACGACCGATGACCTTCATTAACTACGCTTCCCGCGAGATCAACTGCAAGATCGTTTACTACGGACCCGGCCTGTGCGGGAAGACCACCAACCTCCAGTGGATCTACGACAAGACGAACCCGGGGGCCAAAGGCAAGCTCATCTCCCTCGCCACCGAGACCGACCGCACACTCTTTTTCGACTTCCTTCCCTTGGAGCTCGGCACCGTGCGCGGCTTCAAGACCCGCTTCCACCTCTACACCGTTCCCGGCCAGGTCTTCTATGACGCTAGCCGGAAACTGATCTTGAAGGGGGTGGACGGCGTCATCTTCGTAGCGGACAGCCAAGTCGAGCGCATGGACGCCAACGCTGAGTCACTGGACAACCTGGTCATCAACCTGCGGACCCAGGGCTACGACCTCATGACGCTCCCTTACGTACTCCAGCTCAACAAGCGTGACCTGCCCAACGTGGGCTCCGTGGAGGAGATGAAGCGGCTCCTCGTGAAGAAGGAAGAGCCCGTGATCGAAGCGGTGGCCATGAAAGGGGTGGGGGTCTTCGAGACCCTGAAGGGGGTGGCCAAGCTGGTCCTGTCAGAGCTGACGAGAGCGGGCTAAGACGTCCCACCCCCGCCGATTGACACCCCGGCCGCCCGACTCTTATACTCCGCTTTTGCCGCGAGCCTACTGTTCCTCAGTAGCTCAAGGGTAGAGCATCCGGCTGTTAACCGGAGGGTTGTAGGTTCGAATCCTACCTGAGGAGCCAACTCTTCCCCCACAGTCAACGCCTTACCGCCGACCGCCTGCTCACTGTGCCTGAAATGTGCCACTTCGATGTTGCGGGCCTTGGGCTGCGTCGAGAGGTAGGCGTCGGCCTGCGCCAGTGCGGCGGCCGTCTCCGCCTCCTCGATGATGTTGTAGCGGTCCAGCATCGAGCGGGTCCGGTGGCCGCTCACCTTCATCGCCACTGACGGGTCCACACCGGACCGCAGATCCAAGCACGCTACATCACGGTGGACGAGATCGATTCCTTTTACAGGGTGAGAACGGTACGGGTGCAGCCCGGAGGCTACACTCCCATTCCAGAGGCCCGGTTCAAGGCCGGCGTCGCCAGAATCCTTGGCGAGGGTGGCCGCTTCCGGGATTGGGAAGGTGAGCGCAACGACCTCTACACCAACAAGCTACGCATATCCAGCCGCCGACATGCCGCAGCGTTTGCTTTCAAGGGACCTGGATCGAGTAGGCAAAATACTGCGTCAAGACCACTCGGCGGCGGACGGCATCGTGCACACAACCCGCACAGATGGCACGGTAGAACGGGTCGTTCTCGAGCGCAGCGACCGCACTCGCAAAGGCGGGATCAATTCCCACCCCGTGCTTATGCTCGTGTTCAGACATGACAGGGTCTTCCTCTGATCTGATGTGCCTTATGCGTCGTGCAGTCGCTACCAACTACCCTTCCGCGAATAGGATATTGTGAGCGGCAGCCTGGTTTTGCCGCAATTGATCAAGCGAAAACTCATGCTTCTGGTCGCAGGACGGCCCAGCGATCGTTGCTCATGAGCCCGCCGTGCGCTCGAGATCTGCGACGTCTCCCCTTCGGCGCTCGTCGCGTTCTGGAAATCGGAGCGGGTCGAGGCTGCTTCCGGACCCTAGGCGCACCGTTCCTGCACGGTGAGCGATAGTCCGCTCGGTACGCACGGGCGGAAGTACTCGACCGGGGTGTTTACCAGCGAGGCCAGCGGAAGCGCCTCGTCGGGGCTGAGCTGCCCCTCAGAGCGCCCGGTGTGCCCGGCCGCGGCTCTGGATCCTGGCTACCGTGGCCGGCAAGAGCCCTTCCAGCGCTCCGCCGTAGAGTCAAGGCCCCGACCAGCAGGAGCACCGCGGCGAGCGCGACCAATGCGCCGTTGTCAAGAGTTGGAACTGGAACCGGCGGGACGAAGACCAGCGAGCCGGCGGTGATAAACCGGAAGGGATTGCAGTTGAAGCATTCAACTGCGCCCGATCCGCCTGCGACGGCCCGATTGATCGGGTCCGTAGTGCTGCTCCCGTCCAGAACCGTTTGGGGCGTCAGTCTGAGTGCCCTTCCACCGACAAAGGGAGGAATGAAGAATTGCAGGGTGGGTTGCGCCCCCGCGCCGAGGGGAAACGGAGGAAAACTGAACGTCGAGTTGGCGGGCGTGTAGGTCAA
Source organism: Vicinamibacteria bacterium (assembly GCA_035566715.1). GTDB lineage: Bacteria > Acidobacteriota > Vicinamibacteria > Fen-336 > Fen-336 > DATMML01. The sequence goes on along the minus strand of DATMQU010000315.1, from coordinate 7,158 downwards.
GGCAGTGAAATTCGGCCCGGGCGTGACGCTGATGCTCCAGTTGGTCGCCGTCAGGGTAACGCTGTCATAAGTAAAAGTGCCGGACGCGGTCGCGCCGTCACTGAACACCACTCCCGATAGGTTCCAGGTGTGGGGCGCAGCAGCGACGACCCGCGGCGACAAGATGAGTACTGCAAAGAGCCCGCCCCACCAAGAGAGCGCCTTCAGGAGCCGCCGCGCAGCCTTCGGACCAGGATCAGGCACCACGGTCCACGCAACCGTTGCCGAGTTCATAACCGCCTCCACACTCCATCGGAAAGATTCTGGAAAGACGACGGGACTCTATGCCTCGTGGAGGGCAGTGTCAACCGATTGTGTCGTCCCCTCAAGAACGACGAATCCGAACTCAGGCACAGGCGGCGGGGCGCATATTGCCCAAGGACGGCAGGACGCGGTCGGCGCTCGACACTTGGGCGGTGATCGTCGTCGCCGGCGGCATCTCCGAGGGCTGCCAGGAGGGCTCCTTTTGTGACCACGACGAGATGATCTCCACATTCATCGCCCGCTCCGAGCACGCCCACAAGGAAGTGCTCGCCCGCTACGAAGAACGGCACAGCAGGGGCCTGAAGGAGGCAATGGCAAAGGAGTCTGAGGCGAACCTCCGCGAGTTCCTTGAATCTTTGAAGGGTCCGAAACAATAGTCAGCGCGGGAGGGAAGCTGTGACCTTTGACGTGATCTTTTTCCTGGTCGCGGGGGCTATCCTGGCCCTGCTAGTTTGGGGCACGTACCGGAACATGAAGAAGGACGGCGTGGGCTTCTACTCGTGGCACGAGCCGGAGCAACAGCGCCGCGAGGCGGACGAGGCCACGGCGCGTCTCGTCTCCAACGGAAACCTGTTCGGTCCCAAGAAGTAGATCCCCACTGGCAACACGGATAGCCACGCTGTTGTGGCGTCGGTAGGGCGACTGTGCCGCTTCTGTGCCAGTCCCGGCGTCCGCTTGGTCCACTCCGTCGCCTCCGGCCTCCGAAGGCGCGGCCTAACTCTTTGGTTTCGTGTCATCAGCCACAGAGGCGGGTGGGTCCACAGACTCTCCCGTGCGTTCGAATCCTACCTGAGGAGCCAATCCCTCTCAGTCCCGTCAACGGCTTACCGGCGTCGTCGCCCCCACCCTCGCCGACGAGAGCACCGCGATCTTCACTTCGGCAGCGGCGGACCGCGCGTCCTTCGGTTGCGACGACGACCGCGACATCACGGAGTTCGGAGCCGCCTTCATCCGCGACGCGTTGCCACGCGCGACTTCCCTCGAAGCGGCATTCGAGCAGGCGAAGGAAGCGCTCGCCGCGTGGGACCGCCGCCAGCACGTCCAGCCTTCATCGCCCCACGCACGCGTCGGCGCGGCCAGCCCACTGGCAGCGCATCGAGGCCCAGCGCGACCTGGATCTGCAGGGGCATGCCGAGCGGCCGAACAGCGCCGGGCCGGATTAGAGCTCGCCCGCCCGGTATGAAGTCGGCCTGTTCACGTCCCCTCGACTCCCGACGTCAGCCCGAACCAGCAGGATGTCACAGGCAGCTACGCCCGGGGCTGAACCACGGCACGCAACAAACGCATGGGGAGCCGGCTCCGAGTGGCCGTTGAACCCGGGTTATTCCGTCGAGGCTCGCGAGGTCGCCGCGAAGCTCAGCGGTGCGGACGGCGTTGATCGGTGCGAGAATAGTTAGGGAGGAACTCAGGCGATGCTGCGAGCTGGGAACCTTGGGGCTTGCCTGTTGCTGGCCCTCCTCGGCGCCTGTGGCAGCCAGCCCTCCCCACCCGGGCCCACGTTTGCCTAGGTCCTAGTCGCTCGGTCTCCCCCTTCGAGAACCGTGCTCTCGGCTTACAGAGTCGACGGCTCGACAGGTGCCTGGAATTTAGTCGGGACGGTTCCGCCGGGAGCCGAGGCCGATATGGGCTTCTTCCCCGGTGATGTGGCCTCCGCGAGCCTGGATCCGGGGGGACGCTTTCTCTACGCGGCGCTCGTAGGTGACAACAGGTTTTGCTCCCATCTTGACCGCTGCGGGCGGGAAAGGGACGTGGTGACCTACGGGATTGACCCCTCGACGGGATCGCTGTCCAAGGTGAGCGCAAGGACGTTGTTCCTGGATCGACCGGCTTTTGTCACCGTCCATCCCTCCAGCCGGTTCCTTTTGTGGGAACAGGGTCCAGAGTGCTCTATTAGCTCGGCCGCGATCGACTCGATGACTGGAGCCCTCGGCGATACGCTTTTCAACGTAGGCTGCGGCGGCGTATACGAGCAGGAGGAGGGGGACGATTGGGTCGCCGTCGAGCCAACGGGACACTTCGTTTACTACGGCAGCTGTTACCTTGGGGCGGCCGTGGCCCCGGTGTTCGGCTATCAAACAGATGTCGAGACGGGAAGCCTGCGCTACCTCGGAGAGTGGACAGCGGGCAGGTGCTTTGCTGTCGATCCCACCGGTCGCCACCTGTACGGCATGATGCCAGGGACGGGCCCGTCGGGCCAAGTCGTTGCCCAATTCGACATCGACGGTGAAAACGGTAGCCTGACGGCCAACGGAAGGACCCCGTTGCCGGGGAACCCGGGGGCGCTGGTCGTTCACCCTTCCGGTCGTCTCCTGTACCTCGCGAGCGGCTCGGATGTCTGGGGTTACCGATTGGACGACGCAGGAGTCCCCGCTCCCATCCGGGTGGTCGCTTCGGGCGTGATCGTGGCAAGCTCCAGTTCGGACCCTGCTTACGCGTATCCACGTTGCACGCTGTCTCTGGACCGGGCCGGCCGTTTCCTCTACGTCCTGCGGCCAGGGGACGTCTTGGGCTACTCGGTCAACGCCGCCACCGGCGATCTGCAACCCATATCCCAGGCGGAGGGAGGCAGGGCGGGAGCCGTCGCCGCGTGGAGCGACGGGATCTGGTACGCTCCCTGGATCGGGCTCGTCACTCCTCACTAGGCGCAGAGCGCGCGCGCGAGTCCGAAGGCCAGGCCGCGAAGAAGGCGGGGTGCTCAGACCCAGGCCGCCCTCCCGCGATCTCAAGACGGGAGTCCCGAGAGCTCACGACCTCCCCACGACTCTCAATCTGGGTTCAAGGTTCGAGTCTTTGGCGGGTCATCCTCAACCGGGGAGTGTGATGGCACCACCTGGGGAGTCATAATGCCGCAGTGAGACTCCCCGCTCGGGACGCTATCATCCCGTCAGACAAGCTGCGGGACTACTTGTTGTCGGACGCGCACCCTGAGGGTCGGAGCAAGGCCGAATACCTCGGCCGACTCGGCTATACCCAGAAGGCATTCAGGCAGCTCGATGCCGACCTTCGCGAGCAGATCTTGTCCCTTGATGTTGAGCCGGGTCGCCGATCCTCGTATGGGCGAAAGTATGAGATCCTAGGATTACTGACGGGACCGAACGGCAGCACAGCTTGGGTCCGCACGATCTGGATCGTCCGCGTAGGCGAAACGGCTCCGAGGCTGACGCTCATCCCGGCGGAGAAACCATGACTCTCTCCCTCTACCAGCGTGTTGTGTTGACGCAAGACCTACCCAACGAGAGCCTTCGTGCGGGAGACGTTGCCGTGATCGTCGAACACTACCCGGCGCGCGCTGATGTTCCTGAGGGCTATGAACTCGAGGTCTTCGGGGCAAGGGGGCAGACCATCGCTGTTGTGTCGGTACCCGCGTCCGCGATACGTGAGGCGAGGGAGGACGAGGTCTTGAGCGTCCGCGAGATGGCGCGGGCCTGACTGTCCCTCAACTGTCCCCTTTCTTGGTGAGAATCGGGCCTAGCGGGTACGAAAGGACTGTGGGCTAAGGGCCCTTCGGGTCTGGATCGGTTGGGCCTGAGTCGGCTGGGGTCGAAGGCTGATTCTCGGTTCGAATCCTACCTGAGGAGCCACCTCCCGCCTGATCCGTCAACGAGTTGCCACCGCTGTGAGTTTCTCTAGACTGTCCCCAAGGCTAGGCAGCCTCGCGAGGATGGACGTCCCGAGCAATGCGATCGGCTGAGTCGCGCTGCACCAGGTCGAGATCGTACGCTGCTTGGAGGCTCATCCAAAACTCGGGGGTCGTCCCGAAATAGCGAGCCAGCCTGAGGGCCGTGTCGGCCGTGACACCGCGCCGTCCGTTGACGATCTCGCTGACCCGTGTCACCGGCACACGAAGGTCTCGGCCCAGACGGTTGACGCTGATCCCGAGGGGCTTCAGGAGATCCTCTCGTAGGATCTCGCCCGGATGAACCGGCGGCAGCCGGCGTGGCCTCTTCGGCATGGCACCTCCATCAATGGTAGTCCACCACCTCGACCTGCTGCGCTTCACCGTCCCTCCACACGAAACAGATCCGATACTGGTCGTTAATCCGGATGCTGTGTTGCCCCTGCCGGTCGCCGGCGAGGGCCTCAAGGTGGTTGTCAGGAAACGCGCGCAGGTCATCGAGTCGTTGGGCTGCGTGAAGCTGCGCGAGCTTGCGCTGCGCGACCCGGGCAATGCCTCGAAACCGGCGGGTAGCGTATCCCTGGAACAGGGCCGCGGCGTCTCGGTTCCGGAAGGACCGGATCACCTGCTCAGCATATTACGGATGCCGTGATATGTCAAGCGTTATACTAGGCGATCGAGGGCGCGAACCGGCACGAGGTCCTGAGCGTCCGCGAAATAGCGCGGGCTTGACTGTCCCTCAACTGTCCCTTTTCTTGGTGAGAAGCGGGCCAAGTTGGCCCAACAAGATTCTGGCTAGGTGTCCTCGGCTCAGGATGGGGTAGGTTGGAGACGAGGCCTTCGAGTCCTACCGAGGAGCCAAACCCTCACGGACGGCGTCCCCACACTTCCAGCACGCGCGGACCGCTGCACACGGTCTTCGGGTCGCGGGCGAGCGAGTACAGGTCGGCGACGATGCCGTCGATTTCCGACCTGGACGCCAGTCCCTCGGCGAGCACCGCATCCGCGATGAACTCCATCGTCAGCGGCGCCAGCAGCTTCGTCTCGCCTTCCGTTCCCGCGGGTTGGACAACGTTCAGGCGCAGGTCCTCGAAGCCGGTCGAGGAAAGCAACCGCGGCAGCCCCGGCCCGATGTTGGCGTCGGCACCGCGGCGGCGGGCCGCCCGAATGTAGAGCTCGGCATAGCGCTGGAGAGCGGGGCTGTCGGGGTCCGAGAAGTAGCCTCGAAAATCGGTGTCGGAAACGACGATGGTTCCCCCGGGGCGCAAGGCGGAGCGCATCCGAGCCAGCGCGGCCGCTGGGTTCGGCAAGTGGGAGAGGAGGAACCGCGCATGCACGAGGTCGACCTCGCCCTCCGGATCGGTCTCCGCGATGTTGGAGCACCGAAACTCGATGTTGGCGATCTGCTGCGCGCGGGCCTCTTCGCGGGCGATCTCGACCTTCACCTCGTCGATGTCCACGCCCACGACCCGCCCGCTCGCGCCTACCAAGCGCGCGAGGTCGAAGGCGAGATCGCCGCCGCCGCAGCCGACGTCGAGGCACGTCATGCCGGAGCGGATCCCGGCGCGCAGCAGCAAGGCGAGTGTCGTCTGCTGATGGACGCGCGCGAGGATCCGCAGCCGCTCCCGTCCTTCGACCCCGCCGCGAATAATGTAGTGGGCCTTGTTGGACTCGTGACCCGTCATGACGCGACCCCTTCCTGCCGCCCGCTCACGGCGCGTGCGGCCTCCACCTCAGCCCAGATGCGCGTCCCGTGCGTCTCCTTGAGTAACAGGCTGCCGACGATCACGGTGACCCCCGCGATCGCCATGGGGTAGTAGAGGCCCGCGTAGATGTTGCCGGTCGAGGCGCAGAGGGAATACCCGATCAGCGGTAGCAGGCCGCCGAAGACGCCGAAGCCGAGGTGGTAGGGCAGCGAGAGCGACGTGTAGCGAATCCTTGCCGGGAATGCCTCCACCAGATAGGCGCCGATGGGGCCGTAGATCATGCCAACATACACTCCTGGCAGGAGAAGCCACAGGATCAGCAGCGGCACATTGGGGTTTCGCGCCTCGCCGGCGGGAACCAACTTCCGGGTTGCAGGGTCGATGGTGAACGCGTCGAGCTTGACGGCGCCCGTCCCGGCGTCCGTCGTGGCTTTCACGGCCACCACCTCGTTGCCGGCAGCGCGCTGGAGTCCACTAAACACGGGAATGTACGTCGTCACCGCCAGCAAACAAGCCGCCATCATCAGCGACTTTCGCCCGATCCGGTCCGACAGCCAGCCGAAAAGCGTGACGAACGGAATGGCCATTGCGATCGACGATGCGAGCACGAAGTTCGTCGTCGTCGGGTCCACCTTGAGGATCGTCTGCAGGTAGAAGAGGGGGTAGAGGTGCGCCGTGTACGCTACGACGGCGGTTCCGGCCGTCGCCCCGAACAGCGAGACGAGCAGCTGCTTGAGATGGGCCCGGCTCGTAAATAATTCCTTGAGCGGCTGCCGCGACAGCCTCCCGGCGTTCTTTATGGCCGAAAAGATCGGCGACTCCTTCATCTTCAGCCGAACGTACAGAGAAATCGCCACGAGCAGGATGGAGAGCAGGAACGGCAGGCGCCAGCCCCACGCCTCGAAGGCCTCTTTGCTCATCCGGTGCTGGACCAGCCAGACGATGACCAGCGAGGCAAAGAGCCCGCCGAGGCCCGTGATCTGGATGAAGCTGGTGTAGAAACCACGCTTGCGATCCGGGGCGTGCTCGGCGACGTAGATCGCGGCGCCGCCGTACTCGCCGCCGACCGCCAACCCCTGCAGCATGCGGATGACGATCAGCGTCACGGGCGACAGCCAACCCGCCGTCTGGAACGTCGGGAGCAGCCCGATCACTGCCGTGGCCCCGCCCATGATCATGAGCGTCGCGAGGAAGGCGTGCTTACGGCCGACCGCGTCCCCGATGCGGCCGAAGAAGAGCGCTCCGAACGGTCGCACCACGAATGCGACCGCGAACGTGGAGAGGTAGGCGATGTATGCGAAGACGGCGTTCCCCGGGGGATAGAACTTCACCGACAGGACCGCGGCTAGGCTTCCGAAGATGAAGAAGTCGTACCATTCGATCGTGGTGCCGGCGGCGGCGGCGAGGATCACGCGCCAGATCCCGGACTCGATCCTGTCCGCGGCGCTGGGCTCGGCCGCGAGCTCCGGCTTTCCACTCGCCATGGGCACTGGGGCGAGAGCTTACGAGGGGAGGCGTGCTCCGTGCAAGGCC
>DATMQU010000314.1:0-2968 GCA_035566715.1 Vicinamibacteria bacterium | reverse complement strand
GACCGAGCTCTGGATGAACTCGGCCTGGTCGTAGAACGTGGTCCAGTGGACGTCGGAGGGCAAGAGCTCGGAGTGAGCCTTCAGCAGGTCGGCCACTCCCTGGGCGATGGTCAGCGTGTTCGCGGAGGGCTGCTGGATGATGTTGATGAGCACGGCCGGACGCCCGTTGGCCGTGGTGCGGATATAGGAGACCGCCTCCCCGGCCGCTATGGAGCCGAGGTCGCCGAGGTGGACGGGGACGCCGCCCCCGGGCACGGGGATGGCAATTTGGGAGAGCGTGGCCAGGCCCCGCGCGCGACCATCCACCAGGGACAGGTAGAGCTCATGGTTTCGCTCGATGAGTCCCGCGGACTGGACCTGGTTGTTCTTCCGGATGGCATCCACCACGTCCGCGGGGGACAGCTTCCGTCCGGCCAGGCCCTGGGCATCCAGGCGGACCTGGAACTCGCGCCGGCGCCCGCCCTGGATCTGAACCTGGGAAACGCCGGGGATCTGGATCAGCCGGGGCTTGAGACCGAACTCGGCCAGATCCCACAGGTCGGCCCCGGTCCGGGAGTCCGAGGTCAAGGCGTAGCCGAGAACCGGGAACACCGAGGTGTTCATCCACTCCACGTCGATTCGGGCGTCCGCGGGCAGGTCGGGGCGGATCCGCTGCACCTCGCCCTGCACCCGCTGCAGCGCCACCTGCATGTCGGTGCCCCAGAAGAACTCGGCCGCGATCTCGGTCGAGCCCCGCGAGGTGGTCGAGAGCACGCGCCGCACCCCCACCACGCGGTGGATCGCCTCCTCGAGGCGGCGCGTCACGGTGGGCATCATGCGGGCCGCGGGCTCCTCTCCCACATCCGCGATGACCTTGACGAGGGGGAAGGTGACGGAAGGAAAGATGGAGCAGGGGAGGTCCAGGGCTAGAAAAAGGCCGGCCGCGGCCAGGATCGCCACGAGCAGAAAGATGGCCGTGGCCCGCTGGTGGCTGCGCGCAAGAAGCGTCATGGCTGGACGTCGACGGGACTGCCCTCCGGGAGGCCGACCTGGCCGGAGACGATCACCCGCTCTTGCGCGGAGAGCTCGGGGGACAGGATCTCCACCCGCTCCCCGTCCACGAGGCCGGTCGTGACCGCGATCCAATGCACGCGTCCCTCCCCGTTCACGCTGGCGATCCGCGACAACCCCGTGACGTCGTCGCGCAGGACGGCGGCAGGGGGCACCACGGGCACGTTCCGCCGCTCGCCCACGATGATGCGGGCGGTCCCGAAGAGCCCCACGGGCAGGCGCGGGGGGAGCGGCACGAGGTCGATGCGCACGGGGACGGTGAGGTCGCTCGCGACCGCGGCCGCCAAGACGCCGTGGACTTGCCCGGCCAGGCTCCGCGGGCGCCCGGTGACCACGACTTCCGCCCCCTGGCCGGCGTGGATGAGGGGAAGGTCGGCCTGGGTGATGTCGGCCTGGAAGACCAGGGAGTCCGCGGCCGAAATGATGAGTATCTCCTGGTCCTCGGAGACCCGATCGCCAGCGCTGGCCGCGTGGGAGAGGACGACGCCCTCTGCCGCGCCCAAGAGAGGCGCGCGGACCAGCCTGGCCTCCGCCAGGGCCAGCGCGCGCTCGGCGTCCTCTTTCTCCATGGGCGTGCGGGCCTCCGCCTTCATCTGCCGGGCGCCGTTGAGGGCGGCCTCGCTCTCGCGGGAGACGATCCGGCCCACGACCTGGTCGCGGCGGACGGGGTCGCCGTCGGTCACGAGAAGCTCGAGGAGCGTCCCCGGGAAGGGGGCCCGCACCTTCTGCTGGACCAGAGCCACCGTACGCCCGGGTCCCGTGACGACGTGGGGCAACGTGGCGCGGGCGACCCCGACCGCGTGGACGGGCGTGGCCCCTGACTCCTCGGCGGCTGGCTTTTCGGCCTCCGGGGCGGGGGCGCGGTGACAAGTGGTCGTGAGGCCCAGCCAGACCAGAGGGAGGGCCCACCGCCTCATGGGGTACCCCAGCGGATGGACAGGGCCTCCGCCATCCGGTAGCGCAGCATGGCGTCCGAGAGACGCACCGCCGCGTCGACGGAGGCGGTGTGGGCCTCCAGCACCTCGAGCGAGGAGGCGGCCCCGCCGCGGTATCGGCTCTCCGCTTCCAAGTAGGAGTCGCGGGCATCGGGAAGGGCCCGGGTCAGGATCTGGATTTCCCGGTAAGTCCCGGCGATGGCGGCGCGGGCCTGCTCCCACTGGAGCCGCGCCTGGCGCCGCCGCATTTCCTCCTGTCCGCTGGCCTGGGTCAAGGCGAGCTCGGCCTGGGCGAGGCGGGCCCGGCGTCCGCCCAGATCCCACAGCGGCCAGGTGAAGGTCACGCTCAGGGAGTAGCCGGCATCCCGGCGGAGGCGGTCGCCGAAGCCGGCGTCGGGGGTGGCCGCCTTGAGATCGGGAGGAACCAGATGGGAGGTGTCCGACCCCCAGAGGCCGCCGTCGGCGCTGGCGAAGAGCACCGGCTTCCGCTCCGCGCGGGCGATGTGGAGATCGGACTCCGCCGACCGCCGGTTCGCCTCCGCCTCCAGGAGCTCCGGCGCCTTCTGCCAGGCCTCGGGCTCGGCCGCGGGTGGCGGCGCCGGGTCCGCAAGCGGGGCCAGCTCGAGCGCGGCCTGGGGGTCCCGCCCCATGAGGTCGTTCAACTCCAGCCGCGCTCCGTCACGACGACGTTCGGCCCCGGCCAGATCCGCTTCCTCGGAGGCCAGGCGGACTTCGGTCTTCAAGATGTCGGCCGCGACTCCCTGACCGGAGGCCTGGCGGCTGCGCAGCGAGGTGCGGTACCGCTGCAAGCGTTCGATCCCCTCCCGCCGCGCGGCGATCTCGCTCTCCGCCTGCGCACACTCGCTGAAGCGCCCCCGGACCTCGAGGTCCACGTCCTTCACCGCCATGCGGTGGCGGGCGCTGGCCGCGCTGGTCCCGGCCTGGGCGCGCAGGACCGCAGCCCGCCGGGCGCCCCCGTCGTA
>DATMQU010000313.1:0-3190 GCA_035566715.1 Vicinamibacteria bacterium | reverse complement strand
GAGAACCGCGGTGACGACTACGCCTGGATCATTTCCCCCGCGATCACTCCGTTCAAGGGTCTGGACATCAAGCCGATGTTCTCGGAGACCTTCATCCAGGGCACCACGAACGGTAACGTCCGTCAGGGCATCGGCGGCCTGGGTACATCGACGGCGTTCCAGATGCCGGGCGGCGCCTCCGGCGGTGGCATCAAAGAGGAGCGTTGGACGGTCGGTCTCGACTCGCGGCTGCGGATGGGGCCGTTCTCCCTTGACCCGACAGTCATGTACCAGTTTGGTAACAGAAATGCGTTCGCGCCGGCCGCTTTCGCCCCCAGCGGTGCGGTCACCGGCAAGAAGTACAATCCGAACATCGATGCGTGGTTCGTCGATGTTCGGGGTGGATTCCAGCTGGGGCCTCTGCTCCTCGAGGCGCTGGCGATGTACACCACGGGTAACTCGTCCCGCAACAACGCTCTCGGTAGCGGAACCCACAGCGGCACCATTCGCTACTACCAACCGCTGACGACGGACACGGGCTACCTGGCTGACTGGGGTACCAACCTCACGTCGCTGGGTATCGACTACCTCAACGCCTGGAACGAAGCCGGAACTCGCGTTCCATACCCGGGTGTGTCCATCGGCTACGACAAGTACGGGCGCATGCAGTTCGGCGCCAAGGCCACCTACGCCTTCACCCCGGCGCTCAGCGTGTCGGCGCTCGCGGATGGCATCTTCACGGCCGAGAAGGTGGACCGCAACAGTCTCCCGGTGGCGGGTCTCGGCATCGTGCCGAATTTCACCGGGTCGCGAAGCGAGAGCCGGTATCTGGGAACCGAGCTCAACGCCCTGGTCAGCTGGCGTTTCGCCGATGGGCTGACCTGGGACAACCAGGTCGGTTATCTGATCCCGGGTAAGGCCCTGGACGTGCAGACCGATCCTACGCTCGGTCCACGTAACACTCACGCCCCGTTCATGTACACCTCTCGCGTTCGCTTCACCTTCTAGCTCGCGAGAGCGTAGGAACTTCGGGCCCGGGGGAACCCCCGGGCCCGAAGTCTTTGTATCCCCTTGATTTCCGACCCCAAGTTCGTCGAGTGGGTATATAGTGTCGGCCAGTGTCCCCGATGGGGTGCCGTCCCAGACGATGAGGAGACGCGCTGAGATGATATTCCGAGGTGTTCGCGAGGCCCTGCCCCTGCTGGCGCTCGTCCTTGTTGTCGCCGCCGGCGCCTCGGCCCAGACCAAGGCTCAGGAGCCGCCCGCCGGCCCCACCACCTCCGCGCCTATGGTCGCGCTGGTGGATCAGCTCCTGGATCTCTTCCCGAAGGTCCAGGGCGAGGTGCTCGAGGTGCGCGATGGAGGCCTCACACTCGCGGCGGGCGCCAAGGCGGGTGTGCGGCCGGGCCTCGAGATCGAGCTGTACCGCGACGGGCGCGAGATCATGCATCCCAAGACCGGCCAGGTCCTCGGCCGGGCCGAGGACGTGCTGGGCACCACCCGCATCACGGCGGCACAGGAGGCCTTCTCGATGGCGCCGGCGCCGGCCGGCACCGAGGTCAAGCCGGGCGATCGCTTCCGCGTGTCGTCCACGAAGGTCAACATCGTCCTCCTGCCCCTGCTGGGGAGCCTCCGCGAGCCCCTGGTGGAGACGGCCACCCAGGAGCTGGTCGAGCGGCTCGCGGCCACCGGGCGGTTCCGGGTAACCATGGGCGACGCGATCAACGTCTACCTCTCCCAGCAGCGTCTGACCGCGGCCGATTTCCTGGCGGGCAAGGGCGTGCGGGAGGCCTCCGAGCGCTTCAAGGCCGACAACATCCTCGCCGTCCACTTCACGCGAGCGCAGGGCAAGCCGTTCATGGACGTGCGCTTCTTCGCGGCGCCGCGCCCGGACCCGGCGGTGGCCACCTCCTTCTTCGTCCCGCCCTCGATCCTGCGGGCGGCCAATCCTGGGCCCCGGTTCTCCCAGGGCGGTCCCGCGAACCCCCCGCAGGCGCGGCCCCGGTCCCTGCTGCAGCGGCTGCTGCGAGGGGATCTGGAAGCGAGCAGCTATTCCTCGGGTGAGAGTTCCCTGCCGCTCCGGGAGGTAGCGAAGTTCAGCTTCCCGGTGCTCGCCATGGACATCGCGGTCTCGCCCAAGGACAAGCTGGCGCACATGGTGGTGAGCGACGGCGACCAAGTCTACATGTACCGGATCGTGGACCAGAAGGTCGAGCCGGAGTGGACCAAATCCATGCGGAGCCTCGGGCGGGTGTTCTCCGTGCAGCTCGCCGACCTCGACGAGGACGGCAACCTGGAGGTCATCGGCAACCGCTACGTCCCGAAGGTTGGCCTGAACTCCTTCATCATCTCCGCCAAGGGCGGCAATCCATCTGTCGCGATCGAGTACGTCACCGACTTCCTGTTCGCGGTGGACCTGAAAGGTACCGGGGTGAAGCAGACGCTGTGGACCCAGCGTTACAGTTCCGAGAACTTCTTCACGCCTGGCCAGGCCGACCAGGTGATCCTGAAGGACGGCAAGCTCGTCGCCGAGAAAGCGGTGCGCGTACCCGCCTCGTTCCGCCCGATGGGCGCGGCCTTCTCCAACGTGATGGGCAAGGACACGCGATCGCTGGCCCTCCTCGACGAGTTCAACCGGCTGCAGATCGTCAATGAAGGCGGGGACCAGTGGCGCTCGTCCACCTTGGTGGGCGGCGGATACCTGACGGTCGAGCTCCTCAACGCCTCCCAGTCTGGCCGGACGGATCGGAGCAAGTTCTACAAGATCGAGCCCACGCCGCTGGCGGTCGACCTCGACGGCGACGGCATCGACGAGCTGGTCGTGCCCCAGAACGCGGTGCGGGAGGGTCTGCTCGCGGTGGTCTTCAAGGGACCGGCCGGCTTTCGGCTGCAGTCGATCAACACTGGCTTCGAGGGCGGCATCACCTGTCTCGGGGCCTACAAGACCGAGGACTCGAGCCAGCCGACGATCATTGCGGCGGTGGTGCACTTCGACGGCCTGGTCTTTAAGACGTCCGGCAACACCCAGATCATCATGACCGTGCCGCAGGAGTAGGCCCACCCTGGCGAGCCCCGAAGAGACCCGGGGGCGCGAGCCTCGGCATGATCCCTCCCCGCCCCGCGGCATGCGGGATGTGCTGCCCGACGAGGTCGCGCTTCGTGATTGGGCCATGGCGCAGATCCTCGCGGTGTACCGTCGCCACGGCTTCGT
>DATMQU010000312.1:0-5920 GCA_035566715.1 Vicinamibacteria bacterium | reverse complement strand
CTCGGTGGACACCACCAAGGCCGCGGTGGCTCGGGCCGCCCTGGACGCGGGAGCCGACCTCGTGAACGACGTGAGCGGGTTCCGCTTCGATCCCGCGCTCGCCGACCTGGTGGCGGCGCGGGGGGTGCCGGCGGTGGTGATGCACATGCGCGGGGACTTTGCGGGCATGCACGTCAAACCGAGCTATGAGGACGTGATGGGCGAGGTGGTGGCGGAACTGGGGGATGCCCTGGGCCGGGCCGAGAAGGCGGGGGTCGCGAGGAGCCAGCTTCTCGTCGACCCCGGGATCGGCTTCGCCAAAGACGCCCGCCACAGCCTGGAGGTGCTGCGGCGACTCCCCGAGCTCAAGACCCTGGACCGGCCCCTCGTGGTGGGACCCTCACGGAAGAGCTTCATCGGGAAGGTGCTCGACCTGCCGGTGGGGGAGCGGCTCCTGGGCACGGCGGCGGCGGTGGCGGCCGCGGTCCTGGCCGGAGCCCACGTCGTGCGGGTCCACGACGTCAAGGAGATGGTGCAGGTGGTGCGGGTCTGCGACGCGATCGTGGGCGACCCCGCCCCGGGGGGAGGTGTGTAGATGCTCCCCGAGCGCCTGGCCGCCTTCTTCTCCGCCTCGGAGTTCACCTGGCTGGACGCGCTCGACATCCTGATCGTGGCGTTCATCGTCTACCAGCTCCTCCAGTTCATCCGGGGCACCCACGCCGTGCAGATGGCGCTCGGAGGGCTGGTCCTGGTCATCCTCTACTGGGCCTCCCTCCTCTTGAACCTCGAGACCGTCAACTGGCTCCTCCGCACCTTCCTTCCCTTCGTGGTCTTTGGCATCATCGTGATCTTCCAGTCCGAGATCCGCAAGGTGCTGGCCCATCTCGGCAAGACTCCCTTCTTTGGAGCCTTCAGCGGGCGCCGCAAGGAGGAGGTGATCGACGAGGTGGTGCTGGCCGCCACCACGCTCGCCTCCTCGCGCACGGGGGCCATTCTGGTGGTGGAGCGGGAAATGGGCCTGCGCAGCTACATCGAGACCGGCATCGCGCTCGACGCCCTTGTGACCTACGACCTTCTCATCAGCATCTTCAACCCCCGCACCCCCCTTCATGACGGGGCGGTGGTGATCCAGGGGAGCCGGGCCGCGGCCGCCGCCTGCTTCCTCCCCTTGACCGTCAACCCCGAACTGTCGCGCACTCTGGGCAGCCGCCACCGCGCCGCCATCGGCGTGACCGAGGACACGGACGCGGTGGCGGTGGTGGTGTCCGAGGAGACGGGGGTCATCTCCCTGGTGACGGAGGGCCGGATCCGCCGGGAGCTCGACGGTCGCGCCCTCAAGCAGGCCCTTCTCGAAGCGCTCGAGGTGTCGGCGGTAGCCCCGCAGAACAGCGCCCTGGGAGAGACGGTGACGGTGCGGGACAAATAGGGTCATGGGCTTCCTCCTCGAGAACCTGCCCTTGAAAGCGGCCAGCCTGGCCCTGGCCGTGCTCCTCTGGTTCGTCATCGCCGGGGAGAAGAGCTCGGAGCGGGGGATCTCGGTGCCCCTCGAGCTCCAGAACTTCCCCAAGGACCTGGAGCTGACCGGCGACCCCGTCAACAGCGTCGAGGTGCGCCTGCGCGCCTCGCCCGGCATCATCCATGCCCTCCGCCTGGGGGAGCTCTCCGCCCAGATCAACCTCGCGGGGGCGGTGGAGGGCGAGCGCATCATCCCCCTCACCGCGGAGGCGATCCGCCTCCCCTTCGGAGTCAGGGTGGTAAAGATCACTCCCGCCAGCATCACCTTGAACCTCGAGCGGACCATCGAAAAGGCGGTGCCCATCCGGCCCCGGCTCATTGGCCGCCCGGCCCCCGGTTACGAGGTGGGGGAGGTCAGCAGCGATCCCCCCGAGATCCACATTGCCGGGCCCAAGAGCCGGGTCCAGGAGGTGGAGAGCGCGTTCACGGAGCCGGTCTCCGTGGAGGGGGCGCAGGCTCCGGTGACGGAGGCGGTCAACATTGGCCTGGAGGACCCGCTCCTGCGTGTGCAGGGGGCCTCCCGGGTGCGCGTGAGCGCCCGCGTGGAGGAGGTCCGCGAGAAGCGCACCTTCGAGGGGCTGGCGGTGGCCACGCGGGGGGGGCCGGGCCAGGTGCGGCCATCGGTGGTGCGGGTGGTGCTGACGGGGAAGGCGGCCGACCTGCGGGAGCTCGGGGTGGGCGACATCCGCCCTTACGTGGAGCTGGGCGCGGGGGCCGGCCCGCAGCGTCTCCCGGTGGCGGTGGAGCTGGGCTCCGGGCATCCGGGGGTGACGGTGCTGAAAACGGAGCCCCCGGAGGTCACCGTCCGTGCCCTGGGGAAGAAGGGCTGAGATGGCGGCCGGCCCTCCCTCCCGGCACCTCTTTGGCACCGACGGCATCCGGGGCGTGGCCAACGAGCACCCCATGACCCCGGAGCTGGCGCTCGCCCTCGGGCGGGCCGTCACCCACGTGGCCGGCCGGGGCAAGAAGCACGCGCCCCGGGTCATCATCGGCAAGGACACCCGCCTCTCCGGGTACATGATCGAGACCGCCATCGCCTCGGGCATTTGCTCGATGGGAGGCCGGGTTCTGCTCTGCGGGCCCATCCCCACCCCCGCCGTGGCCCACCTCACGGTCAGCATGCGGGCCGACGCCGGCATCGTGATCAGCGCGAGCCACAACCCATACCCCGACAACGGCATCAAGATCTTCGGGGGCGACGGATTCAAGCTGCCCGACGAGACGGAAGCGGAGATCGAGGCCCTCATGTCCGACGGGGAAGCGCTGGGGGCCCGCAAGATCGGACCCGGGATCGGCCGTGCCGAGAAGCTGGAGGACGCGCGCGGTCGCTACGTGGCCTTCGCCAAGGCCACCTTCCCCCGCGATCTCTCCCTGGACGGGGTTCGGGTGGTGATCGACGCCGCCCACGGAGCGGCCTACCGCGTGGCCCCCCTGGTGTTCACGGAGCTCGGGGCCAAGGTGGCGGCCCTGGGCGTCAAGCCGAACGGGGTCAACATCAACCGGGAGTCGGGGGCCCTCCATCCCGCGAGCGCCCGCGCGGAGGTGGTCAAGAGGGGCGCCCACATCGGGGTGGCCCTCGACGGGGATGCCGACCGGGTGATCGTGATCGACGAGAAGGGGGAGGTCGTGGATGGGGACGCCGTCATGGCCATGTGCGCCATGCGGATGATGCAGGAGGGAGAGCTGAAGAAGCAGACCGTGGTGGCCACGGTGATGAGCAACCTGGGCCTGGAGCGAGCCCTGCGCGCGCGGGGGTTGCGCCTCCTGCGCACCCCGGTCGGAGACCGCTACGTCGTGGAGGCCATGCGGGAGGGGGGCTACAACCTGGGGGGCGAACAGTCCGGCCACTTGGTCTTCCTGGACCACGCCTCCACCGGGGACGGGATCATCGGTGCCCTGCAGGTCCTCTCCCTGATGATGCGCACGGGCCGCCCCCTTTCCGAGCTCGCGGGGACGTCGATGGAGCGCGTCCCCCAAGTGCTCGAGAACGTGAGCCTGCCCGCGCGGCGGCCCCTGGAAGAGATGGCGCAGCTCGCGCGGGCCGCGGAGGGGGTGAGGGCGTCCTTGGGGGAGGAGGGCCGCGTGCTGGTGCGCTGGAGCGGGACGGAGCCCAAGCTCCGGATCATGCTCGAGGGGCCGGACGAGGACCGGATCCGGGCCTGGGCCAAAGACCTGGCGGAGGCGGCGCGGCGGGACCTGACGTGAGCGGGGAGGCAGGGACGCGCGCGGGTACGCCCCGCCTGGGCGTGAACATCGACCACGTGGCCACCGTTCGCCAGGCCCGGCGGGTGGCGGAGCCGGACCCGGTTCAGGCCGCGGTGCTCGCCGAGCTGGGGGGGGCGGACGGCATCACCGTCCATCTGCGCGCGGACCGCCGCCATATTCAAGACCGGGACGTGGAGATCCTCCGCCAGGTCGTGAAGACCCGGCTGAACGTCGAGCTGGCCGCCTCCCAGGAGATGGTGAGGCTCGCTCTCACCGTGAAGCCGGACCAGGTGACCCTGGTCCCCGAGCGCCGCGAGGAAGTCAGCACGGAGGGGGGGTTGGACGTGGTCTTGAACAGCGTCCAGCTCAAACCGGTGGTGAAGATGCTGCGGGAGGGGGGGGTCGGGGTCAGCCTCTTCGTGGACCCCGACCTCGAGCAGGCCAAGGAGGCGCACAAGATCGACGCCCACGCGATCGAGATCAACACCGCCGCCTACGCGGAGGCCCGCGACGACCGCTCTCGCGCCGCCATCCTGCGCCGGGTCGCGGACGCCGCGCGCCTGGGCCGCAAGCTGGGCCTCGCCGTTCATGCCGGGCATGGTCTCACCTACCAGAACGTGGGCGCCCTCGCCGCCCTCTCCGAGATCGCGGAGCTGAACATCGGCCACAGCATCGTGGCCCGGGCCGTGCTCGTGGGCATGGAGCGCGCGGTGCGGGAGATGGTGGACGCGATCCGGGGACGGTGAGCGGCGTCGGGGAGGGTGCCGCCGCCGGCGGCGGGCCCGATTGACGGTCGGATACAAAGCCCTTATCCTAAGTTTCCGAGAGGTACCCCAAAGCCCAGACGGTTCCGCCGCCAGGAGCGCAGCCTGGCCCGCGAAGAGAGGCGTTGATGCTGGAGGCGTACGGGCAAACCGACGTCGGACGTCGCCGGAAGCTCAACGAGGATAACTTCCTTGTCGACCCGGAGCCCAATCTCTACGCCGTCTGCGACGGCATGGGCGGCCACAACGCGGGGGAGGTGGCCTCCAAGATGGCCATCGAGACCCTGGCCGCCTTCATCGAGAAGAGCCACAAGGAGAAGGAGATCACCTGGCCCTACGGGCTGGACGTGAATCTCTCCTACGACGGGAATCGGCTCAAGACCGCGATCAAGCTCGCCAACAAGAAGGTCTTTCGGGCCGCCGACAACCGGGAGGACTACACCGGGATGGGCACCACCGCGGTGGCCGCCCTCGTGAGCGGCAACGTCATGACCATCGGCTCCGCCGGGGACAGTCGTTGCTATCTCCTGCGGGTCGGCAAACTGACCCAGCTCACCCGCGACGATTCCTGGGTTTCGGCCGCCCTGGGCGAGGGGATCCTCAACACCGACGAGGTCGAGCGCCACCCCCTGCGCAACGTCATCACCAAGGCGGTGGGGGCCAAGGATTCGATCGAGCTGGAGGTTGTGGAGCACAAACTCCAGAACGGCGACGTGGCCCTGCTCTGCTCGGACGGCCTTCACGCCATGATCAGCGACGACCAGATCCACCAGGTCCTTACCCCCTTCCCCCCCAACCTGCAAGACGCCGCGCGCAAACTCATCGACGCCGCCAACGAGGCGGGCGGCAAGGACAACGTCACCGTCGTCCTCTTGCGCTTCACCGAGTGATGGCCGGGACGACGCTGGTCTGACCGGGCGGAGAGGGGGAATGCTCAGCCTGGGCCGCTACGAGATACTCGGCAAGCTGGGAGAGGGGGCGATGGGGGTCGTCTACCGGGCCGGGGACAAATCCCTGGGCCGGGTGGTCGCCCTCAAGATGCTCTCCGCCGATCTGGGCGCGGACGACGAGCTCCACCAGCGTTTCCGCCGGGAGGCGCAGGCCATCGGCCGCCTGAACCATCCCAACATCGTGACCGTGTACGACCTCGGGGAGTCCGAGGGTCACCTCTACATGGCCATGGAGCTCCTGGAAGGCGACGACCTCCGGGGCCTGATCGAGCGCCAGCTGGACATTCCCCTCGCGGACCGCGTGCGCGTGATGGGCCAGATCTGCGAGGGGCTCGGCTACGCCCACGGCAAGGGCGTCGTGCACCGCGACGTGAAGCCCGCGAACATCTTCGTCACCTCGGGGGGACAGGTCAAGATCCTCGACTTCGGCCTGGCCCGGGTGGCCACGAGCGACACCATCACCCGGGCGGGGGTCATCCTGGGCACCCCGGACTACATGTCCCCCGA
>DATMQU010000311.1:0-7584 GCA_035566715.1 Vicinamibacteria bacterium | reverse complement strand
CGCGGTCCCTCCGGCCGCCCACCAACAGCTTTGAAGGGCCTCGGCTTCGTCCTGGCCATGGCCGGGCGGGAGAGCCGCGCCTCCTTCCGCCGCATCAGTCTGATCGTGTCCGCGATCATGGTCGGGGTGGGGGCGCTGGTGGCCATCAACTCCTTCACCGCGAACCTGCAGGACTCCGTGCGGCAGCAAGCCAAGGCCCTGCTCGGCGCCGACCTCGCCGTCTCCAGCGCGGCCCGATTCTCGGCCACGACGCTGGCCCTGCTCGAGGAGCTCAAGGGGGCGGCGGGGGGGCGGGGCGCCGCGGCCGAGGCGCGGGTCACGAGCTTCGCGGCCATGGCCTACGTGCCCCGGACATCGGGCACCCGCCTGGTGCAGGTCGCGGCGGTGGAGCCCGGCTACCCCTTCTACGGCGTGATCGAGACCGCGCCCCCCGGGGAGTGGGGCAAGCTCTCGGAGGACGCGGGCGCGCTCGTGGACCCCTCGCTCCTGACCGCACTGGGGGCGCGCGTGGGGGACACCCTCGCCCTCGGGGAGGCCCGGTTCCTGATCCGAGGCACCGTCCTGAATGTGCCCGGCGACGTGGGCGTGCGCTCGGCTTTCGGACCCCGCGTCTTCATCCCCGCCGGCCGGGTGGAGGAGACGGGCCTCCTGACCTTCGGATCCCGCGGCCGCTACGAGGCCTTCTTCAAGCTCCCCGAGGGAGCCGACGCCCAGCGCCTGGCCGAGCGCTACCGCACGCCCCTGAACGCGGAGCGCGTGAATCTCCGCACCGTGTCCGAGGACCAGCGGCGGCTGAACGACACCCTGACCCGCCTGGGCCGCTACCTTGGGCTCGTGGCCCTGGTCGCGCTGCTCTTGGGTGGGCTGGGGGTGGCGAGCGCGGTCCACGTCTTCGTGCGGAACAAGATGGAGACGGTGGCCGTGCTCCGCTGCCTGGGGGCCAGCGGGGGCCGGGTCCTGGCCGTGTACCTCGTGCAGTCGGCGGCGATCGGCCTTCTGGGCAGCCTGGCCGGGGCCCTCCTGGGGGTGCTCGTCCAGCTCGCCCTGCCCCGGGTCCTGGGCGGGTTCCTGCCCGTGGATGTCCGGATCGCCCCCTCCTGGCCCGCGATCCTGGGCGGGGTCGTGCTCGGGCTCTGGGTGGCCACGGTCTTCTCCCTCCTGCCCCTGCTCGCGGTGCGGCACGTGTCCCCCCTCGCCGTCCTCCGGCGGGCCTACGAGGACACCGGTCCTCAGCCCCGAACGCTCGGGCGGAGCCTGGCCCGGCTGGCCGTGGCCCTCAGTGTCGTGGCCCTGGCCGTCCTCCAGGCGGGTCGGCTCGTCCCCGGCCTCGCGTTCGCGGCCGGGGTGGGGGTCGCCCTGGGCGGCCTCTGGCTGGCCGCCCTCGCCCTCACCCGCGCGGTCCGCCGCTTCTTCCCCACTCGCCTGCCGTACCTCTGGCGCCAGGGCCTGGCCAACCTCTACCGGCCCCACAACCAGACGGTCACAGTCGTGCTGGCCCTCGGCTTCGGGACCTTCCTTCTGAGCACGCTCCTGCTCGTGCAGCACAACCTGCTCCGCGACTTGCGCGTGGACGGGGGCCGGGAGCGCCCGAACCTCGTTCTCTTCGACATCCAGCCGGACCAGCGCCCGGGGGTCGAGACAAGGATGAAGGAGGCCGGCCTGCCCTTGGGGCCGGCCGTCCCCATCGTCCCCATGCGGATCCTCTCCGTGAAGGGCCGCGTCGTGACCCAGGTGCTGGGCGCGCCGGGCTCGGCGGACACGGTTCGCGGACGCTGGGCCTTCCGCCGCGAATACCGCAGCACCCACCGCGACAGCCTCGAGCCCTCGGAGCGGACGGTCTCCGGTCATTTCTGGGCCCCCGGCGCGGGGCGCGGGCGCGCGGAGGGCGTCCCCGTTCCCATCTCGATGGAGACCGGCGTGGCCAAGGAGCTCGGGGTGAGCGTGGGCGACGAGATCGTGTGGGACGTGCAGGGCGTGCCCGTCCCTTCCCAGGTGGCGAGCCTGCGCGAGGTGGAGTGGGTGCGCTTCGAGCCCAACTTCTTCGTGGTGTTTCCGGAGGGCCCCCTGGACGAGGCCCCCCAGACCTACGTCATGCTCAGCCGGATCGAGGACCCGGGGCGGCGCGCGACGTTCCAGCGCGGCATCGTGGAGGCCTTCCCCAACATCTCCGCCCTCGACCTCTCGCTGGTGCAGCAGGCGGTGGAGGCGATCCTGGACCGGGTGGCCTGGGCGCTGCGCTTCATGGCGCTGTTCAGCCTGGCCGCGGGGGCGGTGGTGCTCCTGGGGGCCCTGGCCGCCAGCCGCCACCAGCGCATCCGCGAGGGCGTGCTCCTCCGCACTCTGGGCGCGACCCGGGCTCAGGTCCTGCGCGTGCTCATCGCGGAGTACATGAGCCTGGGCGTGCTCGCCTCCCTGGCCGCCCTCCTGCTCTCCTGCGGAGCGGGCTTTGGGCTGGTGCGGTTCGGCTTCGAGACCAGCTTCCATGTGCCGGGGCCGGCCCTCTTCGGCCTCGCCCTGGGGGTGGTGGTCCTCACCCTCCTGGTCGGCCTCTGGAGCAGCACCGAGGTCTTTCGGCGGACGCCGCTGGAGGTGCTGCGGGCGGAGTGAGAGGCCTCAGGGCTTCCTGACCGTCACCGTCATCTCGACCCGGTCCCGGGCCCGGTCCCCGTCCACCGGCGTCTGCCCGATCCGGTCCGCCACCTCCAGGCCTGAGGTGACTTCCCCGTAGACGGTGTACTGGCCGGTGAGCGACGACTGGTCGGCGAGGCAGACGAAGAACTGGGTCCCCGCGGAGTCCGGGCTAGAGGGGCGTCGGACGGCGGCCACCGTGCCCCGGGTCAGGGGCCGGGAGGAGAACTCCGCCTTGAGCAGGCCCAGGCCGCCCGTTCCGTAGCGGGCGCTCTGGCTCTTGTCCTTGGAGAGGGGATCCCCGCCCTGGATGATCCCGCCCGCGATGATCCGGTGGAAGGTGGTGCCGTTGTAGCCGCCCGCCTTCGCGGTCTTCACGAACAGCCGGACGTGGCTGGGGGCGAGCTCGGGCAGGAGTTTGATCGTGAAAGAGCCGAGGCTGGTCTCGACCACCGCTTCCGTCTCGGCGGGCAGGGGCTCGGGCGCCTTGGGCGTCGTCGCGGGCGGGCCCGCGAAGACGGAGGCCGCCGTGGCCAGGGTGAGCGCGGCCAGGAAGGGGGCTCGACCCCCGCCCTCACTCATCGGAGCGCTTGACCGAACGCGACGCCCAACCGCCGGTTGCGACCGAGCAGAGGCTGCCCGCACTTGGACCTGACTCGGCGTCGGCTCGTGGTAGCGTGGCATCCTGACTCGCCCACATGACGGGCGCTACGGCCAGGAGGGCCGAAAGTAAAGCACGTGGAGCGTCGAGACCCCCGCTTACGTTTTGCGGACGCCGCGGGAAGCGTGAAGGGCACATTCATGACGCCTACTCCGACCACTCTCCCTCGCCCTCTTCGAGGAGGCGCTCGCGCGCGGCCAGACGGCGGAGGACCTCGTCCCGGCCGCCCAGGGTGGACGTGCCCACGCCCTCGACCACGCAGGAGGCGGCGCAGGTCGCGAACACGGCCGCCTCCAGGGGATCTCCCGCTTCATGGTAGCGCACTAGGAAAGCAGCCGCGAAGACGTCGCCCGCCCCCGTGGGGTCCACCTCCGGCCGGGGGTAGGCAGGGACTTCTTGTGCGCCCGCGCGCGTGAACAGGGTGAGGCCCTGCCAGCCGCGGGTGCAGGCCACGATCGGCACCTGGGCCAGGAACTCCCCCGCCCGCGCCGCCCCCCCCGGGAGGTCCTCCTCGGAGAGGAAGAGCACGTGGACGCCCGCGAGGTCGCGGGCGGGAGCAGCCCAGTCGCGGGCGGACACGCGGCCGTCGCGGTCGAAGTCGCGCAGCCAGCCCTGGGCGATGGCCCCCACGCAGCCGGCCGCGAAGGCGGGGACGAGGGAGCCCTTGAGCTCCCCCGCCACCGGGCCCAGGAGCAGCACCTCGGGGTCGCGCCAATCGTCGGGGAGGGGCACAAGCTCGAGGTCGTCGGCGCGGGCGAAGAGGACCTGCTGCCGTGCGCCGTCCTCGTCGTAGGAGTTCCCGAAGCGCGTGGTGGCGGGCGCGGGTTTGACGAAGGCGGTGACCCCGGGCAGGTCGCGGGCGGGGTCGAAGTCCAGGGGGCTCGCCGAGGTGAGGACGGCCGCCGTCCAGCCCAGCCGGTGGGCGGCAAGGGCCGCGTAGGAGGCGCTTCCCCCCAGGACGTCGCCCCCCTCCCGGCGGTCCCAGGTCACGTGTCCGACGGCCAGGAATCGCGGCAAGAAACGCCCTAGCCCCGCACCTTCTCGAAGAGCCGGAGCTGGGAGCTGTCGGGCTGGGAGACGGCCACCGGGTAGCGGCCGGAGAAGCAGGCCGTGCAGTAGCGGGTTTGGCCGGGGTCCTCCACCGCTTTCAGCAGGCCCTCGTGGGACAGATAAGCGAGGCTGTCCGCCGCGATGTACTGCCGGATCTCCTCCAGCGAGTGGTGGCTGGCGATCAGCTCGCTCTTCAAAGGGGTGTCGATCCCGTAGTAGCAGGGACCAGTGGTGGGGGGGCTGCTGATGCGCACGTGAACCTCGCGCGCCCCCGCCCCCCGGACCATGCCCACGATCTTGCGGGAGGTGGTCCCCCGCACGATGGAGTCGTCGATGAGCACCACCCGCTTCCCTTCCAGGACGCTGGCCACCGGGTTCAGCTTGACCTTCACCCCGAAGGAGCGGATGGACTGCTTGGGCTCGATGAAGGTGCGCCCGATGTAGTGGTTGCGGATGAGGCCCCACTGGAAGGGGAGGCCGCTCTCCTGGGCGTAGCCCAGGGCGGCCCCCATCCCGCTGTCCGGCACGGGCACCACGATGTCGGCGGGGACGGGGGCCTCGCGGGCGAGCTGCCGGCCCAGGAGCAACCGGGAGCGGAGGACGTTGCGGCCGAAGACCTGGCTGTCCGGACGCGCGAAGTAGACGTGCTCGAAGATGCACTGGCTGGGCGGCTCGGGCGGGAAGGGGTGGAAGGAGCGCATCCCCTGCCCGTCGATCACCAGGAGCTCCCCCGGCTCGACGTCCCGCACGTACTGGGCGTCGATCAGGTCGAGGGCGCAGGTCTCGGAGCAGACGATGGTGGCCCCGTCCAGCCGGCCCACCACCAGGGGCCGGAAGCCCCAGGGGTCGCGCGCCGCCACCAGCGCCTCGGGGGTCAGGAAGAGCAGCGAGAACGCCCCCATCACCTTGGAGAGGCTGGCCGCGATCGCGTCCTCCAGGCGCTCGCGGTGGCTGCGCGCATAGAGGTGCAGGATCACCTCCGTGTCGGAGGTGGACTGGAAGATCGAGCCCGCCGCCTCCAGCTCCTGGCGGAGGATGGCGGCGTTCACCAGGTTCCCGTTGTGGCCGAGGGCGATGGTCCCCCGATGGCATTCGATCAGGATGGGCTGGGCGTTGACGGCCACCGTGTCCCCGGCCGTCGAGTAGCGCACGTGGCCCATGGCCCGGTCCCCCTCCAGGGCGGAGAGACGGGCATCCGTGAAGACGTCGTTGACGAGCCCCATGCCCTTCTCGATGCGCAGGCGGTTCCCGTCGCTGGCCACGATCCCGGCCGACTCCTGCCCGCGGTGCTGGAGGGCATAGAGGCCGAGATAGGTGAGGTGGGCGGCTTCGGGGTGGCCGAAGATGCCAAAGAGGCCGCAGCGGTCGTGAAAATGGTCGTCGTCGGCCCGGCGAGCCCCGTCGAGGAGGGTCGCGTCCGGTGGGGGCATGGCGAATGGTAGCCCATTCCACCGGCGCCCGGGGTCCGGTGCGGGGCGGCGGGGTCAGGAGCCGGGGACGAGAGGGACCTCCAGCCGCCGCTCGAGGTCCATCCACCCCTCGTGGAGCCGGGCCACGGGCAGGTCCACGAACACCCGGGTGCCGGAAAGAAGGACGAGCCGGTCGCCCCCCACCGTGCCCAGGCCCACGCAGGGGACGCGATGACGAAAGGCGGCCGCGCGCAGCCGGGCCTCGTCCCGCGTGGTCACGACCATCCGCGAGGGGGACTCGGAAAAGAGCAGGACATCGGGGCGGAGGTGGCCGGGCAGGTCGAAGCGGCCCCCAAGGCCGGGCTCCTCCCTCCGGAAGGCGCACTCCGCCAAGGCCACGGCCAGGCCGCCGTCGCTCGGGTCGTGGGCCGACAGGAGAAGGCCGGCCCCGGCCGCTTCCACCACCAGGGCCTGGAGCCGCCTCTCCTGCTCCAGGTCGAGCCCCGGGGGCCGACCCGCCACCTTCCCGTGCACCACCTTCAGGAACTCGCTCCCCCCCAGGTCCTCGCGGGTGTCGCCCAGGAGATAGACGGCGTCCCCCTCTCTCTTGAACCAGGAGGTGAGGGCCTTGCTCGCGTCCTCCAGGAGGCCCACCACGCCCAGGACGGGCGTGGGATAGATCCCCTGGCCCTCCGTCTCGTTGTAGAGGGACACGTTTCCGCCCGTGATGGGCACGCCCAGGGCCCGGCAGGCGTCGCCCAGGCCCGCGATCGCGGCCACGAGCTGGCCCATGATCTCCGGCTTCTCGGGGTTCCCGAAGTTCAGGCAGTTGGTGGCGCCAATGGGGGTCGCTCCCGCCGCCACCACGTTGCGGCACGCCTCGGCCACGGCCAGGCGCGCGCCCGCCCGCGCATCCAGCCAGCAGTAGCGGCCGTTGCCGTCCACCTTCAGGGCCAGGGCCTTGTTCGTCCCCTTGATCCGGACCACCGCCGCGTCCGAGCCCGGACCCACCATGGTGTTGGTGCGGACGGTGCTGTCGTACTGGCGGTAGACCCACCGCTTGCTGGCGACCGTGGGCGAAGCCAGGAGGCGGAGGAGGGCCTCCCCCAGGTCGGGGGGCGGGGGCAGGGCCAGAACGTCCTCCGCGGCCGCCGGGTTCACCGGCTCCACAAAGGGCCGGTCGTAGAGGGGGGCGTCATCCGTGAGGGCCCGGTTGGGGACGTCCGCCTCCAGCACGCCCCCCGCGAAGACGCGCAGCCTTTGGTCCGCGGTCACCCTTCCGATGGCCTCGGCGTGGAGGTCCCACTTCTCAAAGATGCGGACGATCTCCGCCTCCCGCCCCTTCTCTGCCACCAGCAGCATCCGCTCCTGAGACTCCGAGAGCATCACCTCGTAGGCGCTCATCCCGGTTTCGCGCTTAGGCACCTTCTCTATGTCGATCTCGACGCCCGTGCCCGCCCGGGCCCCCATCTCCGAGGTGGAGCAGGTAAGGCCGGCCGCCCCCATGTCCTGGATTCCCACCACCGCCCCCGTCTTCAGCGCCTCCAGGCAGGCCTCCAAGAGCACCTTCTCCAGGAAGGGATCGCCCACCTGCACCGTGGGCCGTCGCTCCTCGCTGCCCTGGCCGAACTCCGCGGAGGCCATGGTGGCGCCGTGGATCCCGTCGCGCCCGGTCTTGGCCCCCACGTAGAAGACGGTGTTGCCCACGCCCTCCGCCCGGCCCCGGAAGATCGCCGTCGACTTCACGATGCCGAGGCAGAAGGCATTCACGAGAGGGTTCTGGCGGTAGCACTCCTCGAAGGCCACCTCCCCCCCCACGGTCGGGCAGCCAAAGGC
>DATMQU010000310.1:0-18799 GCA_035566715.1 Vicinamibacteria bacterium | reverse complement strand
CGCGCGCATCGGGGCCATGGCCAAGGGCTCGGGAATGATCGCCCCCAACCTGGCCACCCTGCTCGCCTTCTTCACCACCGACGCCGCCGTGGCCCCCCCGCTGCTGCGCCGGGCCTTGCGGGAGGCGGTGGGAGAGAGCCTGAACCGGATCACCGTGGACGGCGACACCTCCACCAACGACATGGCGCTCCTTCTGGCCAGCGGGGCCCTGCCCACCCGTGCCATCCGCGAGGAGGGCCCGGATTACGACCTCTTCCGGGGCGCGCTCGTCGAGGCCGCGCGCCGGGTCGCGCGCCTGATCGTGCGCGACGGCGAGGGGGCCACCCGGGTGGCGGAGGTGCGGGTGGAGGGGGCCCGGGTGGAGGCGGAAGCCGACCGCATTGCGCGCACGGTGGCGGAGTCGCCGCTCGTGAAGACCGCCCTGAGCGGCGGTGATCCCAACTGGGGCCGCGTCCTGGCCGCGGTGGGGCGCGCGGGGGTGGAACTCGACATGCAGCGGGTGGACCTCTGGCTGGGCGATGTGTGGGTGGCGGAGGGTGGGCATGCCCGCCCCTACGACGAGGAGGCGGCCAAGCGGGCGTTCTCGGAAGACCCCGTCCGCATCCGCGTGGGCCTGCACGCGGGACGGGCGGCGGGCTGGATGTGGACCTGCGACTTCTCCCATGGCTACGTGGACATCAATGCGCACTATCGCAGCTAGGGCGGCTTTCTCCGCCACCCGCGGGCCCCTCGCGTGAAGCTCTGGGGCGGCAACTACGCCGGTGATCCGGACGCGGTCTTCTGGGAGTTCAACCGCTCGTTTCCTTTCGACCGGCGCTTGCTCGCGGAGGAGATCGCCGCCTCCCAGGCCTATGTGCGCGCCCTGGAGCGGTGCGGGGCCCTCCCCCCCGACTCCGCGCGAGCCTTGGAGGCGGGGCTCCAGCAGGTCCACGAAAAAACGCGTACCGACCCGGGATACGGGGAAATCGACGCCGAGGACGTGCATAGCTTCGTGGAGACCCGGCTCTCCGAGATCGTGGGCGACCTGGCCGGCCAGGCCCACCTCGGCCGCAGCCGGAACGAGCAGGCGGTCACGGCCCTTCGTCTTTGGACCCGCACCGCGATCGACCGCCTTCTCGGCGGAGCGGCGGCCCTCGTGACCGCCCTCGTGGAGAAGGGACGCGCGGGGGCGGAGATGGTGATGCCGGGCTACACCCATACCCGGGCCGCGGAGCCCATCACCTTCGGCCATCTGGCCGCGGCCCATGCCTGGGGCCTGGTGCGGGACCATGAGCGCCTGCGCGACGCGCGGGGGCGCGTGGACGTGCTCCCCCTGGGCTCGGGGGCCCTCGCCGGCACCGCCCTTCCCCTCGACCGGGAGGCCCTGGCCCGCGACCTCGGCTTTGCCGCCGTCTCGGCCAACGCCCTCGACGCGGTCATGGACCGGGACTTCGCGGCGGAGTTCGTCTTCGCCTGTGCCCAGCTCCAGACGCACCTGGCGCGGCTGGCCGAGGACCTGATCGCCTTCTCCGGGCCCGGGTACGGCTTCCTCACCCTGCCCGAGGCCTTCACCACCGGCTCCAGCCTCATGCCCCAAAAGAAGAACCCCGACGCCCTGGAGCTCGTGCGCGGCAAGGCCGCGCGCGTGGACGGCGACCTGCTGCGGCTGCTCACCTTGATGAAGGGGCTCCCCGCCGGCTACCAGAAGGATCTCCAGGAGGACAAGGAGGCGGTCTTCGACGCTGCCGACACCGCCGCCGCCTCGCTCGCGGTCATGAAGGGCGTCGTCTCCGGCCTGGGCCTGGCCGCGGAGGCCATGCGGCGGGCGGCCCAGAGCGAGGAGATGATGGCGGCGGGCCTGGCCGTGGCCCTCGCCCGGGAGGGAATGCCGTTTCGCCGCGCCCATGCCCTCGTGGGCTCGCTGGTGGCGGAGGCGCAAAAAACGGGCAGCACGCTCCGGGAGACGGCCGCCCGTGCCCTCCCCGCCCAGGCTCCGGCGGTGGCGGCGCGCCTTCCCTCTCTCTTCGATCCCGAGCAGGTCGTGCGCACGAAGGCCGCGCCGGGGGGAACCGCCCCCGACGCCGTAAGGGCCGCCCTGGAGGCGGCGCGAGCGCGGGTCGGGGCCATGCCTGCCCCAGGAGGGGTCGCCGGCGGGGGGCCGGGCGCCGGCCTTCCCGGGAGCGACCTCATTCAAGAGGGGCTCAATGATCTGAAGCGGGGCGTGGAGTCGGTACCCGCCCTCGTGGTTTCCATCGGCGCCCCGCGCCTGCGCCGGCTGGGCCTCGACGTGCCCTCCCCCTTCCCCACCCCCGAGTTCCGCCTCTACGAGCAGCTGCGGAAATTGGACTCCGGAGGGGCGCACGCGCGGTACAACGACCTCTTGGGGACCCTGGTCAGCTTCGAGCGGGCGGCCGCATGGTCCAACTAGCGGACAAGGATCGGATCCGAGAGTTCCTGCGCGCGCTCTCCACGGAGGCGGAGAGGGAGGCGCGGCTCTACCTCACGGGCGGCGCGACCGCCGTGCTCTATGGCTGGCGCCCCTACACCATCGACCTGGACATCAAGCTCGTGCCCGAGGATGAGCGGCTGCTCCGCGCCCTGCCCGTCATCGCGGAGAGGCTGGGGATCAACGTGGAGCGGTCGTACCCTGGAGACTACCTGCCCGAGCTCGAGGGCTGGGAGGATCGCAGCCCGCTGGCGGCCCGGGAAGGACGGCTGGCCTGCCACCACTACGACCTCTGCGCCCAGGCCCT
Source organism: Vicinamibacteria bacterium (assembly GCA_035566715.1). Classification (GTDB taxonomy): domain Bacteria; phylum Acidobacteriota; class Vicinamibacteria; order Fen-336; family Fen-336; genus DATMML01. The sequence goes on along the minus strand of DATMQU010000310.1, from coordinate 16,067 downwards.
GGCCAAGATCGCACGCGGCCACGTGCAGGACATGGCGGACATCGAGGCCATGCTCTCCCGCGGCCTAGTGGCTCCCCCTGATCTGCGCGAGCATCTTCGGAGGATCGAGCCCCGGCTGCACCTGTTCCCCGCCATCAACGCCGCCTCCCTGCGACTTTGGGTGGAGGAGGCGCTGGCGTCCAGCAGCCCTAAGCGCTCCAGCCAGTAGGGCGTTCAGAATCAGCTTTTTTCCTAGCGTTCAGGGGGGATGCCCGTTGGCCGTCAAGGCTTGACGGGAGAACTTCAAACCTGGAAGCACCAACACGGCGCCCTTAGACGCCCAGGAGCCGCAGCTGCCGCGCCGTCGTGTACCACTCCACTCCAGTGTCTTTGAAGTCGCTATCGTTCGACCACACCGGTCAGAGAAAGCCAGGGCGAGCGCAAGCAATTCAACGTCGTCAGGGTCGCGTTTCGCGATCGCCCGCTTCGCGGCTTCGAGTTTCGTCGTGTACTACTCCGGTTCACACTCGCGGACCGCTAAGAGGCGAAGCTGCCCTTCCAGGGCCTGCGGAAGCATGTCGTACTGTTTGGCAATTAGGGGAAGGTACTCTCGGACTTCTTCGAGGACGCCCCGTGTTGTTAGAACGCCGACATCGGTCCTAGTGAATACCCTGAGCGCCGCATGGCCCAAGACGGCGGACAGGAGAACGTTAGCGTCGCCGGCGACTGCGGTGATGTGCTTTTCGCCAGGTTTCGAAGTCACGCAGCGCTCTGGCCTCACTCACTCCGTGTGCCTTCAAATGACTCGCGATCCCCGCGCCCAAGCGGTTCAGGAGCTCCCGGCGCAGCTCGACAGGGATCTCCTGCGGCTCACTCAGGGGGACCAAGAGTCCGGAGAGCTTCCCGTGGCGAGTCACGAACACGAGCTCATCCCCCTTGACGAGTTCCGGCGCATGGTTTCGAAACTCCCTTACACCAGCTACGCGCACATCTTGCTCCAATCTAAACTCTATCGCGGGGGACGCGAGGTGTCACATCTGTGTACACAAACATCAACTCCTCCCCCCGGCCCTCAATGTGTCAAGGCCTGCCCATACAACTTGACGCCAACCCTAAAGCATCAACGCCGGGCGGGGCTCACGCCCCTCCCCCCGCTGAGTCAGTTGCCGATCAAGACGGTCGACGACCCCGTAACGATGACGCCGAGAGCGCAGAGGGTGGTAGCGGTGTCGCCCACCCGAGCCGCCCCCCGGCCCCCGATGAGAACGGTTGCTGACCCGATCAGAATCTGGCCGCCCACACACGGCACAACCCCGGCGACGAGGGGGTCGGTTGCGAAATCCCCGACCCGCGCCGCCGGCTGGCCTCCGATCAGCACCGTGGGCGCTCCCGGACCCGTGATCGCTCCGCCGTTGTTCATCTGATCTCCGACACGCGCAGCTGGGCTCTCCCCGAGCGCGGGAGAGGCAATAGCCATGGCGATGAGGAGCGACAGCCTTGGGATCATAGGTTTCATAGATCTTGCCCTCAGTTGATGGTGACCAGGGGGGCCGTGACCACGACGAGCGCGCCCGCTTTGACGGTGGTGTTGCCGCCCGCGTTGACGGTGGCGGTTGCGCCCCCTTTCAACTCGGCGTCGAGGTCTGCCTGAACCTTCACGCTGGTGCCCGAGACAGTCGCCGTCCCTCCCACGATCTGGATCTTCGCGGCCGGGCCCGTGAGTACGATGCCGTTGTTGGTGACGTCAAGCGAGTAGGCGCCGTTGGGACTTTGAAAGTGGCCGCTGAAAACGCCGGGCGGACCTTGCGGTCCCGTGTCCCCCTTGGGACCGGGGGGACCGGTGGGTCCCGCCCCTCCAATCGTCACCACGAAGGTAGTGGCCGCGCGGTGCCTCTCCCCTTCTTCGCCCCTTTCCTCCCGCGAGCGAGAAACGGTCACCAGATAGTCCCCCGGCTGGTTCTCAAGCCCCGCCACTGGCTGAAGAGACGCCACAATCTCCGTCCGGCTGTTGCTGACGAGAGTGAGGGGCGTTCCGTCCAGCGTGACCACGGGTCGGGATGGAAAGTTCTTGCCCTCGATCGTGACCTGGCTGACCGTGAAATCAACCGTCGTGCTCACGATGGCTGTTGATCGGTTGTTCTCGTCGGCATTGTCCTCGTGGTCGGTCCTTACCCCGGCGGTGATCGCCAACGCTGAAAAGATCGCTGCCCCGCTCAGAAGCAGGGTTCGTTTGGTTCTAGGCGCATACAAGGAACCCATTCATCTACCTCTCAGCGAGCCCGGGGAGCCTCACCCGTCTCGCAAAATCTGACGCCAACCCCGTTGAGCCCGGGCAGAGGAGACCCGGTTCACACTTGCATCGGTGCGGAGAGCGCACTCTGCACCGCCTTTGCAGGAGGGAAAAGTTGCTAGGAAGTTAGCACGCCGGCAAGGGGGCTTCAACTCTACGGATGCGCCCGGGGCCTTTGGTCTCACCCTCCCAGGGGGAACGCCCCCCTTCGACGCCACGCCCTTGGCGGGCCTTGCGTGCGGAAGACGTACAACCGGGAGGCTTCAAACGTTAACTTCAGCGTTCCCCCGAGCTCCCGGAGGACAACCGCTCGCTCGGGAGGCTCGAGCCGACCGTAGAGGAGGCTCACGTGAGGCAGAAAGGGTGCGGGGGCGCTCTCCGGGAAGACCGCGCCGGCCTGCATGTGGGCACCTCGCAACGCCTCCGTCGGCTCCGCCCGCAGGAACACGCAGCGGAAGTACTCGTCGCTAGTCTCCACGTCCACGAGACGGATGGCGATTGCCCCCAGACCGCGGGCAATGCCGGCGACCCGGGACAGAACGGCCTCCTCCGACCCCGGGATGCCCCCCAGCAGGGTCAGGTGGGGGGGGAAGAAGGGCGTGCGGTGGCGGCGCGCCAGCCCCCTGATCAGCACGCGCAGGCGGTCCCCAACCTCCCCTTCCGGCATCAGCCAGAGGGACATCCCCACCGCGGTGTCGTCCGCAGCGTGACCCATGCTAGCGTTCTACCACGCAGGAGGCCTCATGCGCGTCCGGGTGGGCACGAGCGGCTACAGCTACAAGGAGTGGAAGGGCAGCTTCTATCCCGAGGAGCTCAAGGAGGCGGAAATGCTCCGCTTCTACTCGGAGCGCCTCTCCACCGTCGAGATCAACAACACCTTCTATCGGATGCCCACCCTTCCCCTCCTCAACAAGTGGGCGGGGGAGGTGGGAGAAGGGTTCACCTTCATCCTCAAGGCCCCCCAGCGCATCACCCACCGGAAGCGCCTCCTGGACGCGGGCGACGACGTCCGTTATTTCTTCGAGACTGCGGGCGCCCTCGGCCCCAAGCTCGGTCCTGTCCTCTTCCAACTCCCCCCCTTCCTGAAGAAGGACCTGCCCCGGCTCACCGACTTCCTGGCCCTCCTGCCCGCGGGGCGGCCGGTGGCCTTCGAGTTCCGCCACGCCTCCTGGTTCGAGGACGGGGTGTACGAGGCCCTCCGCGCGCGGGGGGCCGTTCTCTGCGCGGCGGACACCGACGAGTCCGGGGACGAAGGCATGCCCCTCGTCCCCACCGCGGGCTGGGGCTACCTCAGGCTGCGCCGCGCCGACTACGACGAGGCCGCCCTTGCCGCCTGGGCCGACCGCATCCGGGCCCAGCCCTGGGAGCAGGCCTTCGTCTTCTTCAAGCACGAGGAGGCGGGCAAGGGCCCCGCCCTCGCCCTCCGGCTCCTGGCCCGCCTCAGCCCTTGATCAGGCCCGCGAGCCGGGCCAGGGCCCGCGCGAGGTCGGGCTTCTCGCTCAGGACTCCCCGCAGGGGGTCCTCCTTCTGCGCGCGGAGGCGCTCGGGCACGGTGAGGATGGTGAAGCGGGCCGGGTCCAGGCCCGCCTTGACTTCGCTCCAGGCGAGGGGAGTCGAGACCTTGGCCCCCGGCACCGGGCGCGCGCAGAAGGGGGCGGCCAGCAGCTTGCCGTGGCCGTTCTGGAGGAAGTCCACGTAAACCCGCCCTCCCCGCGAGGCGGGCAGGCGGATGGTGGTCGCAATCTCGGGGCGGCGCTCGGCGACGACCCGCGCCATCAGCTCGCCCAGGGTCTTGGCCTGCTCGAACGTGCATTGCCCGCCCAGGGGAACGAGGACGTGGATGCCGGTGGAGCCGCTCGTCTTCACGAACGATGGCGTCTCCATCTCTTCCGCTAGGTCGTGGACGGCCTGCGCCACCTTCACCACGTCCGCGAAGGGCGCGTCCTTGGGGTCCAGGTCCAGGATGCACCAGTCGGGATGGGGGATATCCGAGATCCGGCTGGCCCAGACGTGGAGGGGGATGGTACCCAGGTTGATGATGTAGAGGAGGGTCTCCTCGTCGTCGGCGATGAAGTAGTCGATCTCGCGCTGGGCCTGCTCGCTCCAGATCCTCTCCAGCCGGACCCAGCCGGGAACGAAGCCGGGGGCGTCCTTCTGGAAGAAGTTCTTGCCCGTAATGCCGTCCGGATAGCGGGAGAGGACGAGGGGGCGGTCCTTGAGGTAGGGCAGAAGCCAGGGCGAGACCGCCCGGTAGAACTCGATGAGGTCCCCCTTGGTGTAGCCCTCCTCCGGCCAGAAGACCTTGTCCAGGTTCGAGAAGGGGACCCTGCGCTCGGGGGGCGGCTCGTTCGAGGCGATGGGGGGCGGGGGGGGCAGCGGGTCGGACGTCCCCCCTTTTCCCTCGCACACGCATTCTTCGATGGGCTTGTCGTCGCGGAAGCGCAGGAAGACGGGCTGCCGCAGCAGGCCCTCGCCCGTCCACTCCTTGTAGCGGACCTCCACCACCCGGCGCGGCTCCACCCAGACCGTCCCCTTGTCCGGGGGCAGGGGGCCCGTGCAGGGGGGGGTGGGGCGGCGGTCCTGCTCCAGCTCCGCGCGCAGCGTCTGGAGCTGCTCATCGTTGAAGCCGGTCCCCACGCGGCCCGCGTAGACGAGGCGGCCCGCCTCGTACGTGGCCAGGTGCAGGGCTCCGAAACCGGCTCGCGCCCCCTGGGGGGCGGTGAAACCCACCACCACGAAATCGCCGGTGCGGTCCACCCTCACCTTCAGCCAGTCCGGGGAGCGGCCGGCCCGATAGGGGGAATCGGCCTTCTTGGCCATCATCCCCTCCAGGCGCATCCGGCCCACCTCCTTGTAGAAGGCTTCCCCCTGCTCCTCGATGTGGTCGACGAAGCGGACCGGGCCCGCGCGCGGCAGGACCTGGCGCAGGAGCCCCTTGCGCTCGGACAGCGGCAGGGGCCGGAGGTCGAAGTCCTCGAAGCCCAGCAGATCGAAGGCGTAGTAGGTGGCGGGCAGCTCCACCGCCGCCCGCTGGATGTCCGCGGGCCGGGTGAGGAGGGCTCGCTTCTGGAGGCGCTGGAAGCTGGGCCGGGCTTCCTCGTCGAGGATCACCACCTCGCCGTCCAGGACCAGCCCCTCGAAAGGGAGGGCCGACAGCGCCCGCGCCACCTCCGGGAAGATCGCGGTGGCATCGCTGCCCTTCCGGTACACGAGGCGCGGCTTGCCGTCCGCCTCCTTGCCGGCCACCACCCGAAAGCCGTCGTACTTCAGCTCGAAGAGCCAGCCGGGCGCGGAGAAGGGCCCCTCACGCGTCTCCGCCAGCATCATCTTCACCTCCGCCGCGCGGACCGGACCCCGGGGGGCGCCCAGGCGGACGAGCGTGGAGCGGCCTTCGGCCGCGCGCGCGTTGCCGTCGCGCACCTCCTCCAGCGTGAGGCCGGAGTAGATCGACTCCGGGGGGAGGACGCGGTCCTTGCCGGACCAGGCGTCGGGCTTCTTGACGAGCAGCCAGTCCTTGCTCGGCTCCTTCCCTTTGGCCTTGGTCCTAAAGAGGTGCCAGAGGCCGCGCAGCTTGTGGCCGCGGAGTTCGAAGAAGAGCTTGCCCTTCTGGATCCCTTCCTCCGGATCTTCGAGGGGGATCCAGAGGCCTTTGTCCCAGACGATGACCACGCCCGACCCGTAGTTTCCGTCGGGGATCACGCCCTCGAAGTCCGCGTACTCGACCGGATGGTCCTCCACCTCCACCGCCAGGCGCTTCTCGGCGGGGTCGGGGGAGGGTCCCTTGGGCACCGCCCAGGAGCGGAGCACGCCCCCGAGCTCCAGGCGGAAGTCGTAGTGGAGGCGGGTGGCGGAGTGCTTCTGGACCACGAACGGGCGCGGCCGCGCCCAGTCCGGGCCGGCGGCGGCCGCGACGCTCGTGGCGGCTGCGGCCCTTCCCTTCCCCCCGAAGGGCTCCGGGGTGCGGTCCGCCGATCGCTTGGCGCGGTACGCCCGCAGCGGCTCGTCTTTGGGCGGGCGCTTCCTGGCCGGCATCAGGCCCGGATGCGCCGGGCGGAGATCGCCTTGACGATCATCTCCCCGTGGAAGCGACCGTTCTCGATGAAGATGCGGCCCGTCTCCCGTCCCGAGACCACCGCCCCCGCCACGTAGAGGCCGGGGACGTTGCTCTCCAGTGTGGCCGGGTCGTGGTCGGGCTTGAGCGTGGCTTCATCGACCCGCACGCCCGCCCGCCGGAAGAGCTCGACATCGGGATGATAGCCGGTGAGAAGGAAGACGCCCTCGGAGGGGAGCTCGTCCCGCCCACCCGGGCCCTCCACGACCACGCGGTCGGGGAGGATCTCCAAGACCCGCGTCTCGAAGCGGGCGGTCACCGCGCCTTCCTTGATCCGGTTCTCGATGTCGGGCTTGATCCAGTACTTGATCGACTCCCCGAGGCGGGGGCGCCGATGCACGATCGTCACCCGGGCCCCCGCGCGGTAGAGCTCGAGGGCGGCGATGGCGGCGGAGTTCTTGCCCCCGACCACCACCACCGGCTTGCGGTAGAACGCGTGCGGCTCCGCGTAGTAGTGGGAGACGTGGGGCAGATCCTCGCCGGGGACATCGAGCCGGTTCGGGTGGTCGTAGTACCCGGTAGCGAGCACCACTTGGCGAGCCGGGCGCGAGCGCTCGGGCCCCGCCCCGGACCGGGTGAGGACGCGGAAGATGTCGTCGCGCCGCTCGATCGCGAGCACCTCCTCTCCCAGAGCCAGGTTGAGGCGAAAGGTGTCGGTCACCCGCCGGTAGTAGCGGAGGGCCTCCCCCTGGGTGGGCTTCTCGTAGGGGGTGACGAAAGGCAAGCCGCCAATCTCCAGCAGCTCCGGGGTGGTGAAGAAGGTCATGTGGCGGGGGAAATGGAAGATGGAGTTCACGAGCACGCCCTTCTCCACGACCTCGTAGTCGAGGCCAGCCTGAAGGGCGGCAATGGCGGTGGCCAGTCCCGCCGGCCCCGCCCCCACCACGAGCAGTTCACGGGGCGCCTCCGCCATGCCCCATCTTACGCGGACGCGGCCGCATCGACGAGGCGCGCCCGACGCGGTATAAGGTGGCGGGTGCCCGGGGCCCGCTCCCGGCCGGCATCACCGGGGGTAGGGCCCTCGGGCGGCAAGGCGGGGCTCCTCACGCGAGGGGCGAGACAATGACCGACAGGCCGCTCCACTCGGGCCGCGCCGAGGCCGGGATCCGACGCGGCTTCTCGGCCTTCCGCTGCTGGATCCGCGACGCCACCGCCACGTTCCGCACTGCCGGCTTCAAGGGAATCCTGAGCACCTACGGCATCCGGCTGCTCGTCGCTTTCGTCCTGTTCTATCTGGTCCGTGACGTGACGCTCTACATCGTCCTGCCCTACCTGGCTGCGCGGGGCCTGCTTTCGCTCTGGAAGTAGGCACCACCACCGATTGGTGCCCTCGGACGGCTTGACCACAAGGGCTTGCGTGGCTTTCTGTCAACAAGTCATTCAGAATCATAGGGTTGACGGTTCTGTTAGAATCGGGGTATGTCAGCTCGCTCCATCGGCACCGGCACTATTTCCTTCGGCATGGTCTCGATCCCGATCCGACTTTACTCGGCGGGCGAGTCCTCCGCCGCCATCTCCTTCAACCTGCTGCACGCCAAGTGCAAATCGAGGCTGAAGCAGCAGTACATCTGTCCCAAGGACAACGAGATCGTCCCCCGCGACCAGATGGTGAAGGGCTACGAGTTCTCGAAGGACCAGTACGTGACCTTCACGGAGGATGAGCTGAAGTCGATGGCCGAGGAGACGCAAAAGGCCATCGAGATCACCGAGTTCGTGCCCGCCTCGCAGGTGGACCCCATCTACTTCGACGGGGCCTACTACCTCGGGCCCGACAAGGGCGGGGAGAAGGCCTACAAGCTCCTCGCCGAGGCCATGAAACAGACCGGCCGCTCCGCGCTCGCGAAGTGGGCGGCCCGCGGCAAGCAATACCTGGTGCTCATCCGTCCCACGGCGGCCGGCCTGGTCATGCAGCAGCTCCTCTACGCGGACGAGGTGCGCTCCTTCGCCGAGGTGCCGGTGGGCGACGCCGAGGTCAAGGAGCCGGAGTTGAAGCTGGCCGTGCAGCTCGTGGAGCAGATCGCCTCCGACGAGTTCCATCCCGAGAACTACACGGACGAGGTGCGCAAGCGGTACCTGGAGGCCATCCAGCGCAAGGTGGAGGGGCAGGAGGTCACGACCGCCCCGGAGGCGCCGCGCGCCCAGATCATCGACCTCATGGAGGCCTTGAAGGCCAGCCTGGCCAACAAGGCCGCGGCCGCCGCCGCGGCCGGGGCCGCGGAGTCGGAGGCGGCCACCGGGACCGAGGGAGCTCGTCCCGCCAAGCGCTCGCTCAGGGCCCCCGAGGCCCGCCGCAGCGCGCGGGGGGACGGCAAGCCCAGGAAGGGCTAGGAGAGTCCCCCCGGGGCGGTTGGGCAGGAGGGTGTGCCCACCGCGGCATCCTTTCCCCCGGGTCGACCGCCGTCAGTCCCCGGAGCGCGCCGCCCTCTGTCCGTCTCTCTGCCCCCGAAACCGCGGCCTGCGGCAAGACATCCCGAGCCCGGAGCGTTCCCTTGCTTTCGAGCTCTGGTGGTGGCGGGACCCACTCTCCGTCGCGATCCTCGGTCGGGAGCCCGCGTCGGCAGGCCTCGATCTTGGCCTGACCCGGCGAAGGAAGAGGTGATCCGGAGCAAAGGCACCCGCCTACTGGCGCACGAGCAGGGCCAGGCGCGGGAAGGTGAACGTCCCCGCAACGTCGTCGATCACGTTGACCTGGCAGGTGTAGAGGCCGGGCTTGAGCGAGGCGGCGGGAACCGCGAGCTGGAGAACGGCCGCCTTGCGCTCCGGGGCGGTGAGGCGCTTCACCTCGACCAGCGGCGTCTCGTACCGGCGCATGTTGCCGCGGAAGAAGGCGATGTTCGTGAGCACCCGCACATCGCCGCCCGGGTCGCGGGCCGGATCGTAGACCTCGTAGTAGAAATAGAGTGGCTGGGTGGTCGAGACGACGTGGGTCACGCTCGGCACGAGTTCCGAGCCGTCGCGAGCCAGGGGGCTCGGGGGGTCCGCGCGGACGGCCGGCGCCAGCTGGGTGCCAAAGACGACGGAGCTGACCTTTACCGGACTCCGGCGGAGGTCGGGAACCGTGAGGTCGGTCTCGAACGAACCGAACGCACCGCCTGCGTTCTCGCGCACCACAACCTTCAGGCGGTAGGTCCCGGGGGGAAGCGTGAAACCCGTGCGGTATTGCACGCTCTTCTTCTTCACGTCGGAGCCGCTCACATTCAGGGTGTCGCGGATACGTGCCACCGCACGCTTCGCCTCGTCGCGCACGACCCCGACGAGGTCCAGGGACGTCCGCTCCTGGTCTCCCGAGCGCGCCAGAGGCAGCGCCGATCCCGGGACCGCGATCGACAGCGGCACGTAGAAGCGGTTCTCGCCGGTGCGGAAGTGGGCCGACTGAACCCAGACCGGGAAGTCCCTCGCCGACAGGTCCGTGAGGAGCTGATCCTGGAGCTGGAGCTCCCGGTCCTGGCGTCCGGCATGGCGGAAATCGCGGTCCGCGTAGTAGCCCGAGCGGTGCTCCACGCGGAGGTCCGGCCGGCTCACCGTGACCCTCACCCGGCGGAACTTGCCGTCCTTCGCGATGTTCGCGCTGGTGTAGCCAAGCACGTAGTACACGGAACTGTCCTGCACCACGCGCTCGTAGGCGCCGGCAAAATCATTTGTGTCGAAAAAGGTGCGTCCGCCGGTGTCGCTAGCCAGCGAGGCGAGCGTGTCCTGGGAGGCGAGTTGCTGGTCGAACTGCCGCGTCAGGGCGCGCCCCGCGTACACGTCGGTACCGCTCGCACTGGCCTGCCGCGCGTCACCGCCCGGCACCACCGCCTCCAGGCCTCGGGAGTCCACGGGATATACGGACAGGTTTGCCTTCACCGCGCGATCGATCGCGGCGCGGAGCTCGACCTGGTTGTCGGCGCCGGCCCCGGCAACGCCGCTGCTAAAGTAGATGACCGACTTCTTCTGGGTCACCGGGGCCAGCGCCTTCGAAAGGTCTTCGATGGCGCGGAGCCTCCGATCGATGTTGAACAAGTCCAGCTCGCTCGTGTCGGGCGCGAACGCATCGGCGTCGGAGGCGGCGTCGCTGGTCGGGTCCGCGGCCGTGTCGGCGGCATCGCTCGTCCCGCTCGCCCGATCGAGGGCACGCTTCAACGCACTCCGGTCGCTGGTGAAGTCCTGGAGAACCTGCAAACCCGATGCGATCGAGGCCACGGCGACCATGTCGGACGCTGTCATCCGCGTGTCCACGTAGGTCCGCGCCGAGGCCACCGACCGTTCGAGCTGCTCCGGCTCCATGCCGTTGGTGTCGAAGAGCAGGACCACCAGCCGGCGGCCACCGAGAGCGCCGGGCTCGGTCCCGGCTCCGGCCGGCGGGGGCGGAGTGGCCGCCCCGGGCCGGGGCTTCAACACCCGCGGGGCGGGTGCAGTCTCCTCCGGTTCGGGGGCGGGCTCGGTGGGCAGGCTTTCGAACTCGAAGGCCTCAATCGTTTGGGGCTTGCCGTCCTCCGTGATCGTGAAGTCTTCCCGCTTGAGGCCACGCACCAAGGCCCCCGTCTTGTCGCGCACCACGACGGTCACCCGCACCAGGGCGACGCCGGACTCGAAGGTCGGGGACTGCACGGTTTCGGGGGCGGAGGGAATGGGGAGAGCCACTATGAGCAGGGCCACCATCATCCGTGCGCCGGCCCGGCTCAGAATCGGAACCTCGTCTGGATCTGCACGGACCGCATGGAGCCGGCCTGGACCACCTCACCGTACGTAGGGGAGTTCACCACCGTGTCGATCGTGAGCAAGGGTGGGGTGTTGAGGACGTTGGTCGCCTGGACGCGAATCGAGAGCGTGCGGGGGCGGCCGAGGGCGATGTTCTTGATGAGGCTCATGCTTACCAGGTAGGTGCTGGGGCCGATGATCGTGTTGCGCCCCGCGTTGCCGAACGTCCCCGGGGGCGGCACGACGAACGCTCCCGTGTTGAACCACGCGGCGATGCTCGGGTTGGCGATGGACACGCCTTCGCCGGTCACGTTCGCCCGCAGGGAGCCGTTGACGCCGCGGGCTACATCGGCGAAGTCCCCCAGCACCCGCGCGGTAAAAGGCGTGCCCGACTGGAGAGTGGCGGTGCCGCTCCAGACCCATCCCCCAATGATGCTGGCGAGCGCGCCCTCTCGGAGCCACTTCCGCCCCGGCCCGATGGGCAGCTCCAGCAGCCAGTCCGCGGAGAGGACGTGGCGACGATCAAAGCTCGACAGCCCGCGCTCCGCCGCGAGGTCTTGGTCGTTCTGAGCCACCACCACCGCGCCGCCCCCGATCGAGGAGGCGTCGTCGATGGACCGCCCCATGGTGTAGGTGAAGCCGCCCCCGAAGCCGTGGGTCATGCGCTTGCGGACCCGCAGGGTCCCCGAGTGCATGATCGACTTGGCCCCCGAGGATTCCCAGATGAAGGGCGCCACGCCGGGGATGCGGAGCCCATCCGGGCCGCGATTGGGGGCGCGCTGCAGGTCGAGGTCATAGCCTCGCGTCCCCGTGTAGCCCAGCCCCACGACGAAGTCGGGCCCCAACTGCCGCTGCAGGTCGAGGTTCCAGATCGCGACCGCCGGCAGCTGGTAGTTCCTGTCGATCCCGAAGGAGTTGGAGGTCGCCGGCCCGGGCAGGGTCAGGACATCGCCGAGCAGGAGCGGTGAGCTCGCGCTGCCAAGGAGCGTGTGGCTCACTGCGAAGGGGGGCTGCCCGGCCAGGTGCTGGGCGATGCCCGCGTAGGCGCCGAGGCTGTAGTTGATTCCGAACCCGCCGCGCACGGCCAGATCGGGTTTCGCCTTCCATGCCACGCCGACGCGGGGCGCGACGTTGTTCCGGTCGCCGTTCACCAGCGTCGTCGGGAAAGCGCCACTGAAGGCGCCCACTTGGCCCGCGATGACGGGGACGGCGGCCGTGAAGCCGGGTGTCACGTCAAGGTTCACGAGGTGGTCGTGCTCTTCCCCCAAGGGCGATACGTACTCGTAGCGGAGGCCAACGTTCAGGGTCAGGTTGGTCCTCGGGCGCCAATCATCCTGGAGGAGCAGGTTCCACGCGCTGCCGTGGAAAACCACCCGGCCGGGACCGTATTGTACCGAGGCCTGCTGCGCGCGGCCGAGCAGGAAGTCGGCGAGATCGGAGCCGGTACCGGGGATGGCGGATGCGCCCACGAAGCCGGACGTGTACAGGCCGGTGAACACGAATGAGCCGCGCGGGTTGCTGTCGGTCTCGCTGCCGAGACGCTGGGTGCGGAACCCGCCTCCGAAACGGACGTTGTGCTTGCCCCAGGAGCGAGTCGCCACGTCGCTCACGGTGAAGCGCTCGTCGAGCCGGAACGACGGGTTGCGGTCGCGGAGCCCGGTGAGGGTCGTGAAGGACAGGTTCGGCACGCCCCAGTCGAAGGGGTCAGTCGACGCACCCAGGATCCCGGCTTGCCCCGCGACGTCGCGCACGTTGGCGAAGATGTTCTGCCCTTCCGACTGGTTCCGGTTGTAGTCGAAGCGAAGCTGGTGGAACACGTGGCCGGTCGGGAGCGAGAGCGACACCGGCACGTCCCAGCTCGAGCTGCGCGTCGACCCACCGAGGGTGGGAAAACTCGGCGTGTCCCCGGCCGTCGAGTGTCGATAGGTCACGGCCGCGGTGATGCTCGGCCGACGTCCACCACCCCCTCCGCGCCCTCCCTGGCGACGGCCCGGGCGTTCCTCCGTCGTGGTGAGCGCGTGGGTGAAGCGCAGCGTGATCTGGTCGGACGTGCTCGCGATGGCCGTGACGTAGTGGTAGTTCTGGGTCAGACCCGGCTGGTTCGGCAGGGGGAGGAAGCCCAGCAGAGCGCGGGCGGATGGGTCGATGCGACTCGAGGGGATGGTGCCGTCGGCGAAGGGCTCACCCGTCAGCGGGTCATAAAGGGTCCGGCCAAGAGCGGAGAAGTCGCCATCGCGTTCCTCCTCGGTCGGCACCGTCGAGTAGGTGTCGTAGGGGTTGCGGGTGCGTGACCCGGTGTAGTTGAGAGCGAACGATGTGCGGGACGTGCCGTCGTAGAGACCCGGGATCTTGACGGGACCGCCCAGCGTCGCTCCATACCGATTCTCGAAGTAGGCGGCCTTCTGTGTCGGCTGGCCATTGAGCGAGAACGGCCGGGCATCGAAGGGCGAGCCCGCGGCGTTGTAGTAGACCGATCCCTGGAGCTTGTTGCTGCGGTTGAAGCCGCCGAAGCCCTCCCCTCGGAAGCCGCCTCCGCCGGGGCGAGAACCTCCAGGCCCACCGGGCGATCTCATCCCGTCGCCGGTTGCGCCTTCGAGCCCCGCCTGAGCCATGCGTCTGGCCAGGGCGTCGGTGTCACCTCCCGCGTCCTCCAACCACTGGAGCCGGGCGCCATAGAGGAGCGCGTCCACCGTCTGGACCTGCCGTCCCTCGCCGGCGAGAGCGACGGACTCCGTGGGGGCGTCGGCCGAGAAACCGGGAGGCAGCAGCGCCTGCGAGGTCGCATCGGTCGCTTCGGCCCGGCCCTCGGTCGCCGCGTCCGCCGTCACCTCCAATCCCCGGAAACCGCCCGTTCCCGACGGAGTGCCCTCGGACCGACGCCGACGGCCCGGCGGCCCGCCCGGCTCGCCCTCGCGGCGGGGCCCAGCCGGCCCGGCGGAGGCCATCGGGGGTGAGGCCCTAGGCTGGGGAGCCGCGGGTTCTGCCGCCTTCGAGGCTCGGGACTGGAGGACCATCTCGAGGTCGGCGGTCGCCCGGCAGGTTTCGGGCTCAAGCACCACGTCGCGCGTGGTCGCGGCGAAGCCGGCGAGGCTGGCGCGCACCGTGTAGGTGCCCGGTGCCGGGAGCCCAAGAGCGTAGGAGCCGTCGAGCCCCGAGGATGTCGCGACCGTTTCGTCCCGCTCCGCGAGCACGGCCGTGAGGGCCACCCCGGGCAACGCCACCCCACCCGAAGCGATCCTCCCCCGAACCTCGCAGGGCCACTTCTCCGGCGCCCGGGCCTGGGCCCACGCGATCTCCGCCGCCCAGAACGAGGCTGTCGCGGAGAATATAACGATGAGCACGGCGCGACGTGCTTGCTCCGGGGCAGGCAAGGCCCAGCTCCGGCCCAGGGCCTGCGTCGATGCGTCGTTTGCGCCCCCTGTTCCTCCGAGCAGCAACCTCTGTCCTTTCGCGCTCTCTCCCCGGGAGTCGTTAGACCACGGAACGGGATCTTTGGTTGAATGGCATTTCGGCTGCTTTGCCCGGGGCCGATTCGCAAACCTACCAGATGCAGGCCATGGCCGGCGACGGGTGCTACTTGCCCGGCCTTCCCTCCCGCTCCGGCATCACCTCGTCCCCGGTTGCGCGGGGTCAGAGCTGCGTCACCACCAGGATAGGGGGCGTCGGGGAAAGTAGAAGAAAGATGGCCTTGGTCCTGGTCGACAGCGGGTTCGGGCCTTGAGCTCTCGGGAGGACACCCCGATTGGGGGATCTGCCTTTCGGTTTAGGATGCCCCCGTGCCGCACGACTCGCTCGGCCGGGTGACCCGTGACGTCGTGGCCTGCCGGCGCTGCCCGCGTCTCCGAGCCTGGTGCCGGGAGGTGGCGCGGGTCAAGGTCCTCCGGTTCCGGGAGGAGGCGTACTGGGGACGCCCGGTGCCGGGCTTCGGGGACGCCAAGGCGCGGCTCCTCATCGTGGGCCTGGCCCCCGCCGCCCACGGCGGGAACCGCACGGGCCGGGTGTTCACCGGCGACCGTTCGGGCGACTTCCTCTTTGCCGCCCTCCATCGCGCGGGCTTCGCCAGCCAGCCGACATCCGTCGCCCGCACCGACGGACTCTCTCTCCGGGACTGCTACATCGCGCCCCTCGCGCGCTGCGCGCCCCCCGCCAACAAGCCCACGCGGGAGGAGGTCCTGAACTGCCGCCCCTACCTCCAGCGCGAGTGGCGCCTTCTCAAGGAGGTCCGTGCCATACTGGCCCTGGGGAAGGTGGCCATGGACGGTTTTTTGAACATGCTTCAGGACGAGGGCCGGGTGCCCGCCCGCAAGGCCCACGCCTTCGGTCACGGCGTCGTACACGACCTGGGTGAGGGGCTTCTCCTCTTCGCCTCCTACCACCCCTCGCAACAGAACACGTTCACGGGGAAACTGACGCCCCAAAGCTTCGACAGCGTCCTCGGGGCGATCAACCGTCACCTCGACCGCCCGGGAGCCGCGGGCTCATGAGGAAGGCTCTCCCCCTCCTCCTGCTCCTGGCCGCCCCCGCCGCGGCGGAGGTTCGGAACGGCACTTTCCCCTCCCCGAGCCTGGGCCGGGAGGTGAGCTACGCGGTGGATCTGCCCCCCTCCTACGCCACCGGGGAGCGGCGGTACCCCGTGCTCTACGCCTTGCACGGCCTTTTCGAGAGCCACACCTTCTGGGAACGGCGCGGCCTGCACACCGCCCTCGAGAGGATGCGGGAGCGCGGCGAGGTGCCGGAGTTCCTGGTGGTGGCGGTGGACGGGGGCAACTCCTTTTTCGTGAACGGCCCCGGCGGCAAGTTCGAGGATCTCGTCACCCGCGACCTCATCGCCCACGTGGAGGCCACCTACCGCGTGCAGCCGGGGCGCGAGGGGCGGGCCCTGCTCGGCGTGTCCATGGGCGGCTACGCGGCCCTCCGCATTGCCCTCAAGGAGCCCCGCCTCTATCGGGCGGTGGTCGCCCACAGCGCCATGCTGCTGCAGGCGATCCCCGACCCCGCTCAGGGGGC
>DATMQU010000309.1:0-9243 GCA_035566715.1 Vicinamibacteria bacterium | reverse complement strand
GCGGCAGGAGAAGGAGGGGCGCCTCCTGGGCGGGATCCTGGTCTCGCAGGGCCTCCTGGCCGAGAGCCAGCTCACGCGCGCCCTGCGGGAGAAGGCGGAGGAGGTGGTCTACGACCTCTTCCTCTGGCCCGACGGGCGCTTCGACTTCGAGGACGATCAGCCGGTGCCCGAAAGTGCGGCCGTAAGCTTGGACATGGACACCGCCATGGTGATCCAGGAGGGTGTGCATCGGCGGGAGGAGTGGCAGAAGCTCCGGGAATGGTTCCCCACCTCGGACGTGACCTTCCAGATCCAGCGGGCGGCCTACGGGATCGACGAAAACCCGGAACGACAGGTCCTGGGCCTGGCCGCCGGGGGCAAGACCCTGGCCGCGATCAGCCTGGAGATGCGGCGCTCCGAGTTCGACGCCGCCCTCATCCTTCGCGGCCTCTGCGACCGCGGGGCCCTCGCCGTCGGCGCCGTCCGCGAGGACGCGATGGAGACGGACCCTGTAGCCGCCATCGATGCCCTCCTCCGCCAGGCCGAACAGCGCCGTCACGAGGGCCGCTTTTCCGCCGCCCTCGAGGCCTACGAGCAGGTGCTCTCGCTCGACCGGCTGAACCAGCAAGCCAAGAAAGGCCTGGTCGGCTTGGTCGAGGCCCGGGAGCAGGCCCGCATCCGCCGCCGCATCGGCCTCCAGCGGGTGCCCTTCGTGAAGCAGGGCTCGCTCGCCCTGGGTCGGGAGAGCTTTGATGCCCAGGAGGGGTTCGTCCTGTCCCGCATCAACGGCCAGTGGGACGTGGGCTCGATCCTCAAGCTGTGCCCGATGTCGGAGGAGGACGCCCTCCTCATCTTCGCCCGCCTCCTCGACCGGAAGGTGATCGAGCTGAGTTGAAAGGGGCCCTGCCCCCCCCGTGCCCCTGATGCCCATCGCCGAGCCCACCACGATGCTCACCGATTACGCCCTCGCCCTGCTGGGGGCGATCCTGGCCTTCCGGCTGGGCGTGCGGGCCCGGCCCCTCCCCGTCCGTCTCTGGGCGGCGGCCTTTGTAGCCATCGCCCTGGCCGCGGGCGTGGGCGGCACCCTGCACGGCTTTGGGCCGGCCCTGGCCCTGCCCACGCGGGCGGGTCTGTGGAACCTCGTCTACGCCGCCATCGGCCTCGGGAACTTCTTCATGCTCGCGGGCCTCCTGTTCACGGTCGTGCCCCGGCGGGGGTGGCCCCTCGTCCTGGCCGTGCTCGCCCTCCGCCTCCTGGCCTATGTCGTCTTCACCATGGCCGCCGACTTCCGCTACGTCATGTACGACCTCGTGCTGACCCTGAGCGTGCTGCTCGGGACCGCGCTCTACGGCCTGGCCCGGGGGGAGCCCAGCGCGCCCTTCGTCCTCTCCGGGGTCCTCCTCGCCCTACTGGGGGCGTTCCTCCAGACCGCGGGGTTTGACCTCCACCCCCGCTTCAACCACAACGACCTCTTCCATGTCCTCGAGATGGGAGCCCTTTACCTGTTCGCCCGGGCCGGGCTCCGCTTCCGGGACCGCTGACCCCCAGGAAACGGCGTCACCTCGACGCCTCTTGAACGACCTCGTCTCCCAGTGTCGCCGCCAGCGCCTTGGCCCTCTCGCTCGAACAGGACGGGCCGGGCCCCTGCCGCCCGCACTGGCCGAGGGGGCGGCCCTCGACCGGGGATCCGACGCCGGGCGTTTAGCACCTGCCTCCTCCCCGTTGGCCAGACGCAGATCCGGTCCAGGAGACCCGACTTGACCGATATACCATACCAGGGTATTGTATGGGTATGCAGCACGCCCAGCACACGAGCCAGCTCTTGCGGCTCAGGAGGATCGAAGGCCAGGTGAAGGGGCTGGTCCGCATGGTCGAGGAAAAGCGCTACTGCGTGGACATCCTGACCCAGCTCCGCGCCGCCCGGGCCGCCCTCAAGCGCGTGGAGGAGGGAGTCCTCCGCGAGCACGTGGAGCACTGCGTGACCCAGGCCATCCGGGGTGGGGACGAGGCCGAGCAGCGGACGAAGGTGGACGAGCTGCTTCAGGTCCTCGGCCGCTACTCCGGCTGAGAGGTTCGAGCCATGCACCCTGCTCCCCTTGGATCCGAGACCGACCCCGTCTGTGGGATGCGGGTCGACCCCAAAACCGCGGCGGGTCGGCACGTCCACGGCGGCCAGTCCTATTACTTCTGCAATCCCCACTGCCTCGAGCGGTTCCGCGCGAACCCCGAGAACTACTTGCGGCCCGCCCCCGCCCCCGCCCCCGCTCCGCTGGCCGCGGTCGCGGCCGACTACGTCTGTCCGATGCACCCGGAGGTGGTCCAGTCAGGGCCCGGCTCCTGCCCCATCTGTGGGATGGCCCTGGAGCCGCGCACCGCTCCCGCCGTCGAGGAGAGGAACCTCGAGCTCGAGGGGATGACCCGGCGCTTCTGGGTCAGCCTCGTCCTGACCGTCCCCGTCTTCCTCCTGGCGATGACCGACATGCTGCCGGGGCGGCCCTTCCACGTCCCGCCCCGCGCCCAGGGGCTCCTGGAGATGGCGCTCGCCACCCCCGTCGTGCTTTGGGGGGGCTGGCCTTTCTTCCTGCGAATGTGGGCCTCCGTTCGCCACCGCCGCCCGAACATGTTCACCCTCATCGGGATGGGGACCGGTGCCGCCTACCTCCACAGCGTGGCCGCCACGCTCCTCCCCTCCGCTTTTCCCGCGTCCTTCCGCGGCCACGGCGGACAGGTCGACCGCTATTTCGAGGCCGCGAGCGTGATCGTGGTCCTCGTGCTCCTGGGCCAGGTCCTCGAGCTCCGGGCCCGGTCCCGTACGAGCGGCGCGATCCGGGCCCTGCTGAGCCTCGCGCCGCGGACCGCGCGGCGCCTGGAGGCAGGGGGTACGGAAGTCGACGTGCCGCTGGAACACGTGAGGCCAGGGGAGCGCCTCCGCGTCCGGCCCGGGGAGAGGATCCCCGTGGACGGGGTGGTCCTGGAAGGCGCGAGCGCGGTCGACGAGTCGATGATCACGGGCGAGCCGATCCCGATCGAGAAGACCCCCGGGGGGCGGGTGACCGCAGGCACCGTGAACGGGAACGGCACCCTCTTGATGCGCGCGGAGCGCGTGGGCAGCGAAACGCTCCTGGCCCAGATCGTGCGGATGGTGGGCGAGGCCCAGCGCAGCCGCGCCCCCATCCAACGCTTGGCCGATGTGGTCTCCGGCTACTTCGTGCCCGCGGTCGTGATCGCTTCCGCCCTCACCTTCACGGTCTGGGCGGCTTGGGGGCCGGAGCCACGCTTCGCCCACGCCCTCCTGGCCGCGGTGGCAGTGCTCATCGTGGCCTGCCCCTGTGCGCTCGGGCTCGCCACTCCCATGTCCATCATGGTGGGCGTGGGGCGGGGAGCGAGGGCGGGGGTGCTGATCCGGGATGCGGCCGCCCTGGAAACGCTGGAGAAGGTGGACACCCTGGTCGTGGACAAGACCGGCACCCTGACCGAGGGCAAGCCCCGCCTGGTCACGGTGGAGGGAGGGGAGGAGGCTGAGCTCCTGGGCCTGGCGGCCAGCTTGGAGCGGGGGAGCGAGCATCCCCTCGCGGCGGCGGTGGTGGCCCGAGCGCAGGCCAGGGGCCTCCTGCTCCGCCCGGTCACGGGCTTCCAGGCGCGAACGGGTCTGGGGGTGACGGGCCGGGTCGCCGGTCGCAGCGTCGCCCTCGGCAGCCAGGCCCTCCTGGAAGAACTCGGTGCCCCGCCGGGGCCGCTCGCGGAGCGGGCGGAGACCCTCCGCCGGGAGGGACAGACCGTGGTCTTTCTGGCCGTGGACGGCCGGGCCATCGGCCTCCTCGGTGTGACCGACCCCATCAAACCATCGACCCCGGAAGCCCTGCGCCTGCTCCGGGAGCTGGGGCTCCGGGTCGTGATGCTGACCGGCGACAACGCGACCACCGCCGCCGCGGTGGCCCGGGAGCTGGGCCTGGACGGCTTCGAGGCCGACGTGAGGCCGGAGCGCAAGGCGGAGGTCGTGAAGCAGCTGCAGGCCCAGGGCCACGTGGTGGCCATGGCCGGTGACGGCATCAACGACGCCCCCGCCCTCGCCCAGGCCCGAGTCGGGATCGCGATGGGCACCGGTACCGACGTGGCCATGGAGAGCGCGGGGGTGACGCTAGTGAAGGGAGACCTGCGGGGCATCGCCCGCGCCATCCGGCTCTCCCGGGCCACGATGCGCAACGTCCGCCAGAACCTCTTCTTTGCGTTCGTCTACAACGCCCTCGGAGTGCCCATCGCGGCGGGCGCGCTCTATCCCGTCTTCGGCCTGCTTCTCTCGCCCATGGTCGCCGCCGCCGCCATGAGCTTCAGCTCCGTCTCCGTCATCACGAACGCGCTTCGGCTGCGCACCGTGGCGCTCTGAGCGATCGGCCGTCGGGCCCATTGACTTCGTGATGCCCCCGTGCTGTGATCGATCAAGCATGCACCGGCTCCTGCGAGGCCTCGTCGTGGTGATCATCGGGGCCGCCTTCCTGGCCGCGGCCTTCGGAACCTGTCCGTGCGTGGCGGCCGCCACCCCAACCCCGGAGGGACACGACTGCTGCCCCGGGGAGCCCGGGCTTCGCGCGGCGGCCGCGGACTGCTGCGGGGGGGAGACGGTCGCACCGCAGGCGTCGACGGGGCCGGCCGGGATCGTCGCCCTCAATTTCCTGCCCGAGAGGACTCCCCTCGTCAGCGTGGCGTCCGTCCGCTGTGCTCGCATGTCCGTCGTGACACCCTCCCCATCGGGCCCCTCCCACACCTCCATCCTCCGCATCTGACCTTTCGCTCGTGCGGCGTCCCTTGGACGCCGAGAACCGCGTCCTCGCCGGGACGCCACACCGAAGGGTTCATGTGTCGAGGTGCCCATGTCCTTGGTTCGAAATCGCGTCGCCGCTCCGCTTTTCGCGCTGTCTTTGGTAGCGGGCCTCCTGCCCGCCCAAGAGCCCTCCCCGGCTCCGCCCGTGCCGGAGGACCCTGTCCTCGCTTCCCTCGTCGAGGAGGCGCTGGCCCGGAGCCCCGACCTCCGGGGCGTCCAGGAGGCGCTCGCGGCCGCGCGGGCCCGGCCCGATCAGGCCCGGGCCCTCCCGAACCCCGTGCTCTCGGTCGGCTACACGAACGATGGCTGGGCGCCGAGCCTCGGTGCGCGCGACATGACCGCGCTCGCCCTCCGTTGGAGCCAGGACCTTCCCTTTCCCGGCAAGCGCGGCCTCCGCGGCGATATCGCCTCTTTGGAAGCGGATGGCGCCGCCCAGCAGCTGGAGCGGGCCCGCCGGAGCCTTTCCGCCGCGGTCCAGCGGTCCTACTACGGACTGATCCTGGCCCGGGCCCTCTTGGATCTCGTGCAGGAGCAGGGGGAGACCTGGAGAGAGATCGAGCAGGTCGCGCTCGCGCGTTATAGGGTGGGCCAGGGCGCCCAGCAGGACGTGCTGCGGGTTCAGGTGGAAGTCACCCGCATCGAGCAGGCCCGGGCGGAGCACGCGACGGAGATCGAGATCCGCCTGGCCGAGCTGAACCGGCTGCGCGACCGGGCCCCCGACGCCTCTCTGGAGACCGAGTCCCGCCTCGCCCTCCGGCCCCTGGAGGGGGACCTCGAGAGCGTCCTGGCTCGGCTCGCGGCCACCAGCCCCGAGCTGGCGGGCGCGGGTCTGGCCGTGGAGCGTGATCGCCTGGGCGTGCGGCTCGCCCAAAAGGCGTTCAAGCCTGACTTCGCGGTGCAGGCTGGCTATATGAACCGCGGGGGGCTCGATCCCATGTGGCAGGCCGAGGTCGGGGTCTTCCTGCCTGTCCACCGGAAGAAGGAGGCGGGCGCCCTCGCCGAGGCCGAGGCCGGGCTGCGGGCGAGCGAGCGCCGCGTCGAGTCGGTGATGCTCCAGCTCCGGTTCCGGACCCAGGAGCGGCTGGCCCGGCTGCGCTCCGCGGCGAAGATCGCCGGTCTCTATGGAAACGGCATCATTCCCCAGGACCAGATGTCGGTGGAGGCCGCCATCGCCAACTACCAGGTGGGGAAGGTTCCCTTTATCACCGTTTTCGAGGCCTTGACCACGCTCTACGGCGACCGGACCACGTACTTCCGCCTTCTGGCCGGTCACGAGAAGGTCCGGGCCAGCCTCGAGGAGGCCAGCCTCGAGGTCCCATCCGATCTCGGTGCCCTGGCCGCGCCGGACACCCGAGCCCTCCTCGTGGCGGGCTCGGGGATGGGCTCGGCCCCCCCGATGGGGCCCACGACCATGACCGAGCGCTGAGGAGGATGGCAATGCGAGCAACGACCCGCACGACCGTCCACGTCACCGTGGCCCTCCTGGCGGGAGTCTCGATGTGGGCGGCCGCCTGTCGCAAGCCGGTGGCCCCGGAAGCGGTGAACCCTTCGCCCGGAGGGCGGAGGGTCCTCTTCTACCGCCATCCCATGGACCCGAGCGTTCGCTCGGACAAGCCCGCCAAGGATTCGATGGGCATGGACTTCATCCCCGTCTACGAGGAAACGGCCGGGGGCGCGCTCGCCGGCCCCGCCGGCCGGGCGGTGGTCACGCTCTCGGCGGAGCGGAGACAGATCCTCGGGGTCCGGAGCGAGCGGGTGAAGAGGGCTCGTCTCAGCCGGGCCATCCGCACCGTGGGGAGGGTGGCCGTGGACGAGCGCCGGCTCCACCACATCCACACGAAGTACGAGGGCTATGTGGAGCATCTCTACGTGGACTTCACGGGTAAGTTCGTGAAGGACGGCGAGCCCCTCCTTTCCATCTATAGCCCCGACCTGGTGGCGACGCAGCAGGAGTACCTCCTGGCCTATCAGGCCCAGAAGCGGCTGAAAGCGAGCAACATCGCCTCCGTGGCCCAGGGGGGCGTGGATCTCCTAGAGGCCGCCCGGCAGCGCCTCCTCCTCTGGGACGTCCGCCCCGCGGACATCGAGAGGCTGGAGACGACGGGCCAGGTCGGGCGCACCCTCGACCTCTACTCCGAGACCAGCGGGTACGTCGTCCAGAAGATGGCCTTCCACGGCATGAGGGTCACGCCCGCCGACACCCTCTTCGACATCGCGGACCTTTCGCACCTGTGGGTTCTGGCCGACGTCTACGAGTCCGATCTCCCCTCCGTCCGCCTGGGAATGGAGGGGGAGCTGAGCGTGCCCTACCTGCCCGGAAAGAGCTGGCGGGGCCCCGTCACCTACATCGCCCCCACCGTGGAAGAGAAGACCCGCACCATCAAGGTCCGGATCGAGGTGGACAACCAGGATCAGGCGCTGAAGCCGGATATGTTTGCCGACGCCCTGCTCAAGAGCGACCTCGGGGTGGGCCTGCTCGTCCCCGGGAGCGCGGTCATCAACGCGGGAGACCGGCAAATCGTCTTCCTGGACCGTGAGGGCGGCCGGCTGGAGCCGCGCGAGGTCCTGCTGGGCCCAAAGGTGGGGGACGGCTTCCAGGTCCTGGGGGGCCTGGCCGATGGGGACCGGGTCGTCACCTCGGCAAACTTCCTGCTGGACTCCGAGTCAAGCCTCAAGGCCGCCCTGAACTCGATGGCGCCGGGCCCGGGCCAATGAACACGCGGAGCTTTGAGTGCCACCGCGTTTCGCCCGCCACGAGGGATAGGGCGGGGGTGAGACCATGATCCAGTCGATCATCCGCTTCAGCGCCCAAAACCGCTTCCTTGTGCTCTTGGCCACCGCGGTCGCGGTGGGATATGGCCTCTACACGATCCAGCACATCCCGGTAGACGCCATACCTGACCTCTCCGACACCCAGGTCATCATCTACTCCCGCTGGGACCGAAGCCCCGACATCATCGAGGACCAGGTGACGTACCCCATCGTGAGCTCCCTCTTGGGCGCCCCCAACGTCAAGGTCATCCGCGGCTTTTCCGACTTCGGCTTCTCGTACGTCTACGTCATCTTCAAGGACGGGACCGACATCTACTGGGCACGCAGCCGCGTCCTCGAATACCTCTCCAAGATCCAGCCCCTGCTGCCCGCAGGGGTGAGGACGGAGCTGGGCCCCGATGCGACCGGCGTGGGGTGGGTCTTCCAGTACGCGCTCATCGACGACTCCGGGACCCACAGCCTGGCCGATCTCCGCGCCTTCCAGGATTGGAGCCTCCGCTATCGTCTCCAATCCGTGCCGGGCGTGGCGGAGGTGGCCAGCCTGGGCGGCTTTGTCCAGCAGTACCAAGTCACGGTGGATCCCAACCGCCTGAAGGCCTACGAGCTCGCGATCGTGGACGTTGCGGGCGCGGTCCGCAGCAGCAACAACGAGGTGGGGGGACGGCTCCTGGAGTTCTCGGGCAAGGAATACATGGTCCGGGGCCGGGGCTACGTGGCTTCCAAGGATGACCTGGAGAAGATCGTGCTCAAGACCGACGCCAAGGGGACACCCGTCCTGCTCCGGGACGTGGGCACGGTCAGCCTGGGGCCGGAGATCCGGCGGGGTGTCTCCGACCTCGACGGTCTGGGGGACGTGGTCAGCGGCATCGTGGTCATGCGCAACGGGGAGAACGCCCGCGACGTCATCCGCGGCATCAAGGAGCGGCTGGAGGAGGTCAAGCCCTCCCTCCCCAAGGGGGTGCGGATCCTCACCACCTATGACCGCTCGGGCCTGATCCAGCGCTCGATCGACAACTTGAAGCACGACCTGCTGCTGGAGGTCCTCATCGTCAGCCTCGTGATCCTGGTCTTCCTCTGGCACGTCCCCTCCGCGATCGTGCCCATCCTCACCATCCCCATCTCCGTGCTCTTGGCCTTCGTGCCCATGGCCTTCATGGGCATCTCCTCCAACATCATGTCCCTGGCCGGAATCGCCATTTCCATCGGCGTGCTCGTGGACGGGGCCATCGTGGAGGTGGAGAACGCCTACAAGAAGCTCGAGCTTTGGGTGGAGGGCGGCGGCAAGGGAGACTTCCACGCCGTGCGCCTGGCCGCTCTCCTTGAGGTCGGTCCCTCCGTCTTCTTCTCCCTGCTCGTGATCGCGGTCGCCTTCCTGCCCATCTTCACGCTCGTGGAGCAGGAAGGCCGGCTCTTCCGGCCCCTGGCCTGGACGAAGAACCTGGCCATGGGGAGCGCCGCCCTCCTCGCCGTGACCCTCGATCCCGCCCTGCGCATGCTCTTCACGCGCATGGAATTCGTCCGCTTCCGGCCGCGCTGGCTCTGCTGGCTCTTCAACCAGATCACGGTGGGGAGGTACTACCCCGAGGAGAAGCACCCGATCAGCCGCGCTCTCTTCGCGGTGTACGAGCCGGCTTGCCGGTTGGTCCTGCGCCACCCCAAGGCCACCATCGGCC
>DATMQU010000308.1:0-2703 GCA_035566715.1 Vicinamibacteria bacterium | reverse complement strand
CTCCGATCTCGATGGGCAGCCGCTCCACCACAAACGGCTGCTCCAAGGCCTTCAAGACCTTGGCCGCCACCTGACGGGCCAGATTCGCGTCCGCTCCCGGGAGGAGGAGGGCGAATTCATCCCCGCGGAGGCGGGCCACCCGGTCCGGCTCGCCCAGCACGTCCCCCAGCCGGTAGGCCAGCTCCAGGAGGACTCGGTCCCCGTTCTGGTGCCCGAGGGTGTGGTTGATCTCGCGGAAGCGGTCCACGTTCATGATGAGCAGGGCCAACGGCTGCCGCTCGCGCCGAGCATCCAGGATGGCATGCCGCAGGCGCTCGTGGAGGAGCGCCCCGTTGGGCAGGCCGGTGAGCTGGTCGTGGTAGGTCATGTGGCGGATGGTCTCTTCCGCCCGCTTCCGCTCCGTGATGTCTAGGATGAAGCCCCGCACGAACTGAGGCCGGCCATTGCTGGCCGGGATCAGACGGCCCTCATCCCGCCACCAAACCACCCGGCCGTCGTGGTCGAGGACCCGGTACTCGGCCAAAAAGGGCTTGTTCTTGGACCAGGACTGCCGGTACTCGCCCAGCACCCGCTCGCGGTCATCCGGATGAAGGTGCTTCGACCAGGACTCCGGCTCCGCCAACCATTCGGCGGGGGAGATCCCGATCATGGCCTTGATCTGGGGACTCACGTACATCGTACTGCCCTTGTCGTCCGCCCAGGCAATGTAGGTGAGGGCGGGAATCTCCTCGACGAGGGTACGGTATCGCTCCTCGGCTTCGCTCCGCCGGAGGTCGGACTCCCGGCGGGCCCGCCGCTCCTCGGCGTCGCGCACGCTCCGGTCCACGGCCACGCAGAGCCGGCCCAGGTTCCCTTTGACCAGGCAGTCCTCGGCGCCCGCGCGCATGACCGCTACCAGCTCTTCCTCGCTCACCGAGCCGGCGACCACGATCACGGGCAGGTCCCGCTCCTGGGAGCGCAGGATCTCCAGGACCTCGAGCGCCCCGAACTGGGGCAGCGCGTGATCGGTGACCACCACATCCCAGTCCTCGCGGGGCAGGGCGGCGAGGAGCCCGGGTGCCGTCTCCACCCTGGCAAACACGGGCTCGTAGCCACCGCCGCGAAGAAGGGTTACCATCTGGAGGGCGTCTGGCTCGGCATCGTCCACGATGAGGACCCGCAGTGGCTTTCCCATCACAGTGACCCGCCCCCGGGTGCCAATCGCCTATTAGCTGATACGGTTTTCGACAATAGAGTATACGATAGGGTATACGATACTCTCAAGCCGAAAGCAATTCACGCTTCTCCGGCACGAGTGAATCCCCGGCCGCGGAAGCACGTGAGTACGAACGGAGGCCCCCGGTCGCCCTGGGGCACCGGCCGACCGAGCCCGAAGGCTTGGCAACAAAGGACATGAGCGCGCGGCCGAACGCAAGGCCCGGGACGTGCCCGAGCCCCGTCTGGGAGTGCGCCCAGAGCCAATGCGCGCGATTCGCCACTCTCGTTCTCAGCCCCTTCCGAGAAGGCACCGGGCCAAGACACACACCAACCCAGCCCGGGTAGATCCCGCTCCCTCGGGAGCATCGCACGGGCAGCGGCCGGGTGAGGTCCAAACCAAGCAGAGATCGCTTCGCGCTCAAAGGATACGACGATCGATGCGTGTTGCTGGCCCGAAGGAAGGCTAGACCTCCGCGTTGGGTCGGAAACGGGGCGGCCTCCGGTGTCGCGTGGCGTGCTCGAAGGAGGAGGCCAGCTTCAGCAGGGTCGGCTCGCTCCAGGCCTGTCCCATGAACGAGATCCCGACCGGCAAGCCCCGGATGAAGCCGGCGGGCACGCTGATGTTGGGGTAGCCGGCGACCGCGGGGTGGGTGGAGCTGCCCCCGGAGAAGTGGTCACCGTTCACGAGGTCGATCACCCAGGCCGGTCCCCCCGTCGGGGCCACGATCGCGTCCAGCCGGTACCGCCGGAGGGTGGCGTCTAGGCCATCCTTGCCGGCGAGCCGCTTGCTCTTTTCCAGGGCCTTGAGGTACGCGGGCGTGGTCAGAGGCCCCTTGGCCTGCGCCTTCACCAACAGATCCTGGCCGAAGTAGGGCAGCTCCTCCGAACGGTGGCCGTCGTTAAAGGCGATGAGGTCGGCGAGGGTCCGGACGGCGACGCGGGGGCCGAGGCCGGCCAGGTAGGTGTTGAGGTCGGCCTTGAACTCGTGGAGCAGCACCTCGAGTTCGGCCTCCTCGAGCTGGCTGCTGGACGGGATGTCGGCGGGGTCCACGAGCACGGCGCCGCCCCGCTTCATCTCCGCCAGTGCCTCCTCCAAGAGCCGGTCCACGGCCTCGCTGAAGCCGAACATCTTCCGGGCGACACCAATGCGCGCGCCCCGTAGCCCCTCGGGGTCCAGGAACTTCGTGTAGTCGGGGGCGGCGTGGCCGCGGCCCCTCTCGGTGGCGGGGTCGCGGGGATCCACGCCGGCCAGGACGCCGAGGAGCGCCGCCGCGTCCGCCACCGTGCGGCACATGGGGCCCGCCGTGTCCTGGCTGTGGGCGAGCGGGATCATGCCCGTGCGGCTCACCAGGCCGAGCGTGGGCTTGATGCCGACGATGCCGTTTGCCGACGAGGGGCAGACGATGGAGCCGTCGGTCTCGCTCCCCACCGACACCGCGCACAGGTTTGCGGAAACCGCCGCTCCCGAGCCGGAGCTGGAGCCGCAGGGGTTGCGGTCGAGGGCAT
>DATMQU010000307.1:0-7704 GCA_035566715.1 Vicinamibacteria bacterium | reverse complement strand
GGAGGGGCGGGCGCCATTCTCGCCTACTCCCTCGCCCCCCGCCGCGGCCTCGATCCCCGGCTCATCCGGGCCTCTCCCGATGATCCCCGGGTCCCCCCCGTGGTGGTGGTGCCCGGGATCCTGGGCAGCCAACTCCACCACCCGGACGGCTCGCAGGCCTGGCTCAACCTCGGCAACGCCCTTGGCCATCACGCGCTCAGCCTCCCCTTCCGGCTCCCCCTCTCCGCGAGCCGCGACGACCTCGTGCCCGGGGGCCTCCTGGGCGCGGACACCGTGCTCCCCCGGGTGTTCGGCTTCACGGAGTACGCGGACCTCGTGGATATCCTCGAAGAGGGCGGCTTCCGGCCGGCCAGCCGCCGGGGCCTCGCCTTCCATATCTTCTCTTACGACTGGCGGCGGGACCTGGTGGAGTCGGCGCGCGCGCTCCACGAGACCCTGGAGACCCTGGCCGAGGAGCGCGGCGGGGACGAGGCCCGCTTCAGCATCATCGGCCACAGCATGGGTGGCCTGGTGGCCCGCTACTACCTGCGCTATGGCACCGCCGAGCCGGAAGGGCCCGTGACCTGGGCGGGAGCCCGCCGCATCCGCAACCTGGTCCTGGTTGCGGTCCCCAACGCGGGGAGCATCCCCTCCCTCGACGCCATCCTGAACGGCAACCGGGTAGGCCTTTCCTACACCACCCTCGCCGCCTCCGTGATCGCGCGCATGCCCTCCATCTACCAGCTTCTCCCCCCCGCCGGCGCCCCCGCCCTCCTTGACCATCGTGGCCATCCCCTGGAGGTGGACCTCCACGACGTGGCGGTGTGGGAACGGTTTGGCTGGGGGCCCTTCGGCGCGCAGCCCGCGCGACGCCGGGGGGACAAACTGGAGCCCGACCCCGATCCGGAGGCCCACCGGGCCTTCCTGGCCGCCGCCCTCGCCCGCGCCGGCGCCGTCCACCGGGCCCTCTCCCGTCCGCCCGAGGCTCCCTGCCCGGCACGGGTGCTGCTCCTCGGCGGCGACTGCCTGCCGACCCTGGCCCGGGCGATGGTTCCGGAGCCGCGGGGGACGCCGCCCCGCTTCGAGCCCGCCAGCTACCGAGAGGCGGACGCCATGTTCGAGGCGGGCGACGGCCGGGTGACCCGGGCGAGCGTCCTGGCCGCGCAGCTTCCGGGGGCCGAGGAGGCGGAGACGGGCAGCGGGCTGGCCGAAGTCTCGCACGCCATCTTTGGCAGCGCGGAGCATCACGGCATCTACCGCGAGCCCACCTTCCAGAGCATCCTGCTCCGGCTCCTCCTTCGCCCCGCCCTCTCGGTGGCTCGCTGAGAGCCGACCCTTGGACGCGCTCATGTTCTTCCGGAGTCGGCTCGACGGGCCGTTCAGGCTTCCCGCGGCGTCCGCCACAAAGCGTGGGCGGGGGTCTCGACGCTCCACGGGGCTCGCTCTCGGCCCTCCCCGTAGCGCCCGTCCGGGGGGCGAGCCAACCTGCCACCGCACCACGAACCGACGCCGTGTCGAGTCCCATAGCTTGGGCAGCCTCGGCTCCGTCGTCATCAGCTGCCGGGGTCGCGTTCAGCGAAAAGCGGTCCGATGGAGAGCGCGCTTCCGCCCAGAGCCGTTGTTGCGCGCTCGGTGCGGCCCGGCTAGAATCGCGCCGTGAACACCCCGGCGATGCAGTATCTTGCATCGGCTTCCCCAGGGGCAGACGGGCAGCGGACGGCGGCCTTCCTCGCTTCCACCATCGGCCGGAAAGTCGTGATGGCGGGGAGCGGCCTCGTGCTCTTCGGCTTCGTGGTCGGGCACATGGTGGGCAACCTCCAGGTGTACCTGGGAGCGGAGGCCCTCAACGCCTACGCCGTATTCCTCCGGGAGTTCCTGCACGGGGCCGGGATCTGGATCGCCCGCACCGCGCTTCTGGCCGCGGTCGCGCTCCACATCTGGGCCGCCACCTCCCTGACCCTCGACAACCGGGCGGCCCGGCCCGTGGGCTACCGCCAGATCCGCCACCGGGAGTCCACCTACGCGTCCCGGACCATGGTCTGGAGCGGCCCCATCCTGCTCCTCTTCATCGCCTACCACCTGATGCATTTCACCTTCGGCAACCTGCATCCGGACTTCCGCGCGGGCGACGTCTACCACAACTTCGTGGTGGGCTTTAAACCGTGGCCAGTCTCCGTGTTCTACGTACTGGCCATGCTGGCCCTCGGCCTCCATCTGTACCACGGCGTCTGGAGCATGCTCCAGACGCTCGGCCTCAGCCACCCGCGCTTCAACGGCCTGCGCCACGCGTTCTCCAGCCTGACCACGGTTTTGGTGGTGGCGGGCAACCTCTCCTTCCCCTTGGCCGTGCTCACCGGCCTCCTCCACGAGTAGTCCTTTGGAGCTGCGCTCGAACATCCCCTCCGGTCCCATCGAAAGGAAGTGGGAGAACCACCGCTTCGAGATGAAGCTGGTGAACCCGGCCAACAAGCGCAAGTACCGGGTGATCGTGGTCGGCTCCGGGCTGGCCGGGGCCTCCGCCACCGCCTCCCTGGCCGAGCTTGGCTACAACGTGGAGTGCTTCTGCTACCAGGACAGCCCCCGCCGCGCCCACTCCATCGCCGCCCAGGGAGGGATCAACGCGGCCAAGAACTACCAGAACGACGGGGACAGCGTCTACCGCCTCTTCTACGACACCGTCAAAGGCGGCGACTTCCGCTCCCGCGAGGCCAACGTCTACCGCCTGGCCGAGCTCAGCGTCAACATCATCGACCAGTGCGTGGCCCAGGGGGTGCCCTTCGCCCGCGAGTACGGGGGCACCCTCGCCAACCGCTCCTTCGGGGGGGCGCAGGTCTCGCGCACCTTCTATGCCCGCGGCCAGACCGGCCAGCAGCTTCTGCTCGGCGCCTACCAGGCCCTGGAGCGTCAGGTCGGGCTGGGCAAGGTGACCATGTTCCCCCGCCACGAGATGCTGGAGCTCCTGGTCGTGGACGGGCGGGCCCGGGGCATCGTGGTGCGGGACATGGTCACGGGGCGGGTCGATTCCCACCTCGCGGACGCGGTGGTCCTGGCCACGGGGGGCTACGGCAATGTCTTTTACCTCGCCACCTACGCCAAGGGCTGCAACGCCACCGCGATCTGGCGGGCCTACAAGAAGGGGGCGGCTTTCGGCAATCCCTGCTTCACCCAGATCCACCCCACCTGCATCCCCGTCAGCGGCGAGCACCAGTCCAAGCTGACCCTGATGAGCGAGTCGCTGCGCAACGACGGCCGCATCTGGGTCCCCCAGAAGAAGGGAGACAAGCGCCCCCCGAACCAGATCCCGGAGGAGGAGCGCGACTACTATCTGGAGCGCAAGTACCCGAGCTACGGGAACCTGGCCCCCCGCGACATCGCGTCCCGCGCGGCCAAGCAGGTCTGCGACGAGGGGAGGGGCGTGGGGGAAACCGGCTACGGGGTGTACCTGGACTTCGCGGAGGCGATCAAGCGGCTGGGCGAGGACGGGATCCGCGAGAAGTACGGGAACCTCTTCGAGATGTACGAGCGGATCACCGCCGAGGACCCCTACCGGGTCCCCATGCGCATCTACCCCGCCACCCACTACACCATGGGCGGGCTCTGGGTGGACTACAACCTGATGAGCACCATCCCCGGCCTGCACGTGATCGGGGAGGCCAACTTCTCCGACCACGGAGCCAACCGGCTGGGAGCGAGCGCGCTCATGCAGGGCCTGGCCGACGGCTATTTCATCATCCCCTACACGATCGGCCACTACCTGGCCAGCACCAAGCCGGAGCGGATCGCCCCCGACCACCCCGCGGTCAAGGCGGCGGAGGCGGCGGTCGGGGAGCGGACGAGGAAGCTCCTGGCCATCAAGGGCAAGCGCACGGTCACCTCCTTCCACCGCGAGCTCGGCCACATCATGTGGGAGGACTGCGGGATGGCCCGGACGGAGAAGGGCCTCAAGACCGCGCTCCAAAAGATCCCCGCCCTGCGCGAGGAGTTCTGGCGGAACCTCAACGTGCTCGGGGAGGAGAAGGAGCTCAACCAATCCCTGGAGGTGGCGGGGCGGGTGGCCGACTTTCTGGAGCTGGGCGAGCTCATGTGCCTGGACGCCCTGGAGCGCGCCGAGTCCTGCGGCGGGCACTTCCGGGAGGAATTCCAGACCGAGGAAGGGGAGGCCCTGCGCAACGACGAGAAGTTCTGCCACGTGACGGCCTGGGACTACGCGGGAGAAGGCCGAAGACCCACCCCGCGCAAGGAGCCCTTGAAGTTCGAGTACGTGCACCTCACGCAGAGAAGCTACAAATGAAGGGCGTGGGGAGCGGCCCTGCCCCCGAGCCGGCCTCCGCCAATCGGCCGCGCGCGGGGCGGGGGCGCTTTGGGCCCGGGCCATCCCGGCTGATCCGCGGCCTGGGGCCGCATCGGGGGTAGACCGTGCACCTCCGCCTTCACGTCTGGCGGCAGAAGGGCCCGGAGGCCCCGGGCGGCTTTGTCACCTACGAGGCGCCCGGAATCAGCCCCGACATGTCCTTCCTGGAAATGCTCGACGTCGTCAACGAGCGGCTCATCGACAAGGGCGAGGAGCCCATTGCCTTCGACCACGATTGCCGGGAGGGCATCTGCGGGACCTGCGGGGTGGTGATCAACGGCGTTCCCCACGGCCCGCGGCCGGCCACCACCGCCTGCCAGCTCCACATGCGCAGCTTTCAGGACGGGGACACCCTGACCATCGAGCCCTGGCGGGCGGCCGCCTTCCCCGTGATCAAGGACCTCGTGGTCGACCGCGGCGCGCTCGACCGCATCATAGAGGCGGGGGGCTTCATCTCCGTGGCTACGGGCAGCGCCCCCGACGGAAACGCCATCCCCGTGCCCAAGCCGGACGCCGATTTGGCCATGGACGCCGCGGCCTGCATCGGCTGCGGGGCCTGCGTGGCCGCCTGTCCCAACGCCTCCGCCATGCTCTTCACGGCGGCCAAGGTGTCGCACCTCGGCCTGCTTCCCCAGGGCCAGCCCGAGCGTTACCAGCGCGCCCGCAAGATGGTGGCGGCCATGGACGAGGCGGGATTCGGCGCCTGCACGAACCACGGAGAGTGTGAGGCCGCCTGCCCGAAGCAGATCCGCGTGGAGTTCATCGCGCGCCTCAACCGGGACTACATCCTGGGCTCCCTCAAGGCGCGGCAGGAGACGCGGAGCCACGGGGGGGCCGGCTAAGGACGCCTACAGTGGACCTCGAGCACAAGCTGGGCATAGCCCGCAAGACCGAGCTCCTAGCCGTCCTCCCCGAGCCAGTGCTGCGCCGCCTGCTCGAGGAGAGCCGCGAAGTCGTCCTCGATCCCAACCAGATCCTCTTCGAGGAGGGAACCCCGGGCCGGACCATGTACCTGGTGCTGGAGGGCGAGGTAGAGGTCTTCAAGGGGGGCCGCCGTCTCGCGGTGGGCGGGCCCGGGCACTACTTCGGGGAGATGGCCTTGATCGACGGCAAGGCGCGGGCGGCCGGCCTGCGCGCCACCGCCCGGACCCTCCTCCTGGAGGTCGGCGCGGTGCAGTTCCAGCAGACGATCGCCAGCAATCCCAGCGCCCTCCTGGTCTTGACCCGCACCATCTCCGAGCGCTCGCGCAACGACCTTGACGCCCTGGACCTGAAGCTCCACGAGCTCGAGAGCTACGCGGCGGCGGTGCAGAGCGCCAACCACGAGCTAGCCGTGATGCGGCAGGAGCTGGAGGAGAGCAACCGCTTGCTCCAGCACCTCTCCACCATCGACACCTTGACCGGCCTCGCCAACCGGCGGCGCTTCGACGAGGCGATGGGGCGAGAGTGGCGACGGGCCATGCGCGACCGCACCCCCCTCTCCCTGATCTTCTGCGACATCGACTTCTTCAAGGGCTACAACGACACCTACGGCCATCCCGCCGGGGACGAGTGCCTGCGGCGGGTGGCGCGCTGCGTGGGGGAGATGTTCAGCCGGCCCGCCGACCTGCCCGCCCGCTTCGGGGGGGAGGAGTTCGTGGTGCTGCTGGCCAATACCGACGCCCCGGGGGCGGTCCACCTCGCGGAGCGGCTGCGGGCCAACGTGGAGGCGCTGCACCTGCCCCACACCAGTTCGCCCATCGGGCCTTATCTGACCATCAGCCTGGGGGTGGCGGCCACCGTGCCCCCCCTGCGGTCGCTCCCCGCGGACCTGATCAGCGTGGCCGACCGCGCGCTCTACCAGGCCAAGCGGGAGGGGCGGAACTGCGTCCGGACCGCCCCCCGCGCGGAATCGTAGGCAGGGGTCTAAAGCTTCAGGACGTCCACCAGCTCCTTCACCGCCGCCGCCGAGCGAAGGAGCGCGGCCCGCTCGCTCTCCGTGAGCTTGATCTCCCAGATCTTCTCCACCCCCTGCGCCCCCAGCTGGGCGGGGACGCCGACGTAAAGGCCCTTGATCCCGAACTCCCCCTCCAAGTAGCAGCAGCAGGGCAGAACCTGGTGCTTGTCCTTGAGCACGGCCGCCACCATCTGCGCGACCGCGGAGGAGGGCGCGTAATAGGCGGAGCCGGTCTTCAGGAGGGAGACGATCTCCGCCCCCCCCGCGGCGGTGCGCTTCACGATGGCCTCCACCCGCTCCGGCGGCAGCAGCTCGGTGATGGGGATGCCGGACACGGTCGAGTAACGGGGCAGGGGCACCATGGTGTCGCCGTGGCCGCCCAGGACGAAGGCATGGGTGTTCTCGACCGAGACCCCCAGCTCCTGGGCGATGAAGGTGCGCATGCGGGCGCTGTCCAGCACCCCCGCCATCCCGAAGACCCGGTGCTTGGGGAGGCCGGAGACCTTGTACGCCACCTGGCACATGGCGTCCAGGGGGTTCGAGACCACGATCAGGATGGCCTGCGGCGAGTGCCGGAGGACGCTCTCCGTGCACTCGCGGACGATCTTGTAGTTCGTGTTGAGCAGGTCGTCCCGGCTCATGCCCGGCTTGCGGGCGATGCCGGCCGTGATCACCACGATGTCGGAGCCCGCGGTGTCCTTATAGTCGTTGGTGCCCACGACCCGCGCGTCGGACCCTTCCACGGGGGTGGCCTCCAGGATGTCGAGGCCCTTCCCCTGGGGCATGCCTTCGATGATGTCGATGAGGACCACGTCCGCCAGCTCCCGGTCCGCGAGGCGCTGGGCCAGGGTGGCGCCCACGTTTCCGCCCCCGACCACGGTGACCTTCCTGTTCATGGCTCAGACTCCTTCCCGGCCGCGATTCTACCCTTCGCCCCCCACCGCCGCACACACCGGAGAAGGGGGTCATGCGGCCCCGGGGGGCCTCCGCTAGAATGGACCCTCCAAGGAGGCGGGGATGCCCTACCAGCAGGTGAAGGTGCCGGACGCGGGGCAGAAGATCGCCTTTCGGGAGGGCCGGCTCCAGGTGCCCGACCACCCCATCCTGCCCTTCATCGAGGGGGACGGCACCGGCCCCGACATCTGGCGGGCCAGCGTGCGCGTCTTCGACGCCGCGGTGGCCAAGGCCTACGGAGGGAAGCGCAGGATCCAATGGATGGAGGTCTTCGCGGGCGAGAAGAGCCAGGAGCGTTTCCAAAGCTGGCTGCCCGACGAGACGGTGGAGGCCTTCCGCGAGTTCTTGGTCGGGATCAAGGG
Organism: Vicinamibacteria bacterium; assembly: GCA_035566715.1. GTDB lineage: Bacteria > Acidobacteriota > Vicinamibacteria > Fen-336 > Fen-336 > DATMML01. The sequence continues at coordinate 122 of DATMQU010000307.1, read as the reverse complement.
CCCCCTCACCACCCCTGTGGGGGGCGGCTTCCGCTCCCTGAACGTGGCCCTGCGGCAGCTGCTCGACCTTTACGTCTGCCTGCGGCCGGTGCGCTGGTACAAGGGCGTGCCCTCCCCCGTCA